>JBGUER010000247.1:0-503 GCA_041821285.1 Clostridiaceae bacterium | reverse complement strand
TATTCCTAGAATAATAGAGCCCAGTGAAACATATTTTAAGCGCCATTTTATAATAAAATAGATTGCTACCGAAATAAAAACAGAAAAGGGTGCAATCAATACCGAGGCACCAAGTGTGGTGTTCACACCCTTTCCTCCTTTAAATTTTAAAAAGATGCTAAAATCGTGACCAATAATCGTGGCCAGTGCAACACAATAGACAAAGAACTCAGACCCGATCTTTTTATCATCAATAAAATAAAGATAACCAGCCACCGGTAAAAATCCTTTCAACATATCGAGAAGCTGAGTGATGATGGCGATTTTTTTTCCGGCAACTCTTCCCACATTGGTTGACCCTACATTGCCACTGCCTATTTTTAGAATATTTTTGCCCGTAAAATACCGTGTTAAAATGTAGCCAAAGGGGATGGCTCCCAGTAAGTAGGAGAGTAGTATGAAAGCATATTGAATTGTTATGTTCATCTCAATTCCTGAATAATGCGTAAGGCTTCATCGACATG
>JBGUER010000246.1:0-504 GCA_041821285.1 Clostridiaceae bacterium | reverse complement strand
AGGAAAATCTTATCCGGAACACAATTGGGTGTGGTCTCCGCAAGGAGTTGTTGCAATGCATCAGCCAGAGACTTGGGGTTATGTGCAGTTTTCAACAACAAAGGCAGGAGAGGGAAGTGATGCTTTTAAAATTGATGAAGATTATTCATTGAAAATGGAGCTTGTTAGATTGTATAATCAGCAGAAACAATACTATAACGATAAGGCGTATTTCGAAAAAGAATTGAAATCAACTTTCCCAATTCAGGTGGAAGTAACGAAAAAGCAATTCCTAATTTATGCAAAAGGAGAGTCTGGGAAAATTTGGTACATCGACCATGAAAGTAGAATTTGGACTGAATAAAATTTAGGTGTTGTTTTTACAACACCTTTTTTTTTGTTTTATGTTGATTTGAATTTATTGAAAGAAATATTGAATTAGGGCATTTTTGAATCAAAAATGGAAATTTACAGAAATCAGAAGACTGTTTTAAGAGATATTTGGCATGAATTAAAAAAAACAGC
>JBGUER010000245.1:0-505 GCA_041821285.1 Clostridiaceae bacterium | reverse complement strand
TAAGTCTAGCGCGGCTACCAATTACGCCACATCCGCGGGTTAATTGCGGTGCAAATATATGGCTGTTTTTTATAATTTGCAATACCTTTTCAAAAATAAATGAAGTTTTTTTTGATAATAAATTAGAACTGATTTTTATTCTAATTTTTAAATTGTTCAATTCGACTAACACTCAGCTATTTTGCTGGTTTGCGAAGCTCAAAATTCTTCCCTAAATAAACTCTTCGCACGTCTTCATCAGCAGCAAGTTCTTCGGCAGTTCCCGATTTTAGAATATTACCTTCAAACAAAAGATAAGCTCTTTCGGTAATGGAAAGGGTTTCTTGTACGTTATGGTCGGTAATTAAAATGCCGATATTTTTATCTTTTAAATGGCGAACAATGTTTTGAATGTCTTCCACAGCAATTGGATCAACTCCAGCGAATGGTTCATCCAATAGAATAAATTTAGGTTTGATCGACAAGGCTCTGGCAATTTCAGTTCGTCTTCTTTCGCCACCAGATA
>JBGUER010000244.1:0-505 GCA_041821285.1 Clostridiaceae bacterium | reverse complement strand
GTCATGGGGTGTGGCTTTTATTTAGAAATCTAATTTGCAGTGCTCTTTTTTAAGGGATTTTCTGAAAAAATAGCCGTAACTTATATATTCCTCAAAATAATTGTATACTTTTGCACGGAATTTTATATATAATGTCTAATTTATTAGTAATAAAGTAATTTAACAGATGATTAAAGAAAACAAAAGAGTAGACGATTCTGCACCAGACGCAGAATTTGATTGGGATGCATTTACCAGTGAAGAAGGATTCTCTGGTGATAACAGAACAGATTTGGAAGCTTTGTATGATCAAACTTTATCTACAATTGCAGAAAAAGAAGTAATTGATGGTGTCGTTATTTCAATGAACAAAAGAGAAGTTGTAATTAATATTGGTTACAAATCTGACGGTATTATTAGTTTGAATGAATTCAGATATAATGCTGAATTAACTATTGGTGATACAGTTGAAGTTTACGTTGAAAATCAAGAAGACAAGAAGGGACAATTAGTTCTTTCACACAAA
>JBGUER010000243.1:241-507 GCA_041821285.1 Clostridiaceae bacterium | reverse complement strand
ACTTTAATCATGCTTCAGATTTAGCTAGCTATATAAATAAAACTGGTAAATTCGACATAGCTGGTACATGCTACCCAGAAGGACACAATGATAGCATGAGCCTTGATGAGGATGTTAAAAATCTAAAATATAAAATTGATGCGGGTGTTACACACCTAATTACTCAACTTTTTTATGATAATAATGATTTTTATCGCTTTTTGGACTTAGCTAAAAAATATAATATAAACGTTCCAATAGAAGCAGGCATAATGCCGCTTACAAAT
>JBGUER010000243.1:0-231 GCA_041821285.1 Clostridiaceae bacterium | reverse complement strand
GAATTGCTACATTGAGCGGTTCTAAAATACCTCAAAAATATAATAGAATTATGGATAAATTTGAGTATGATAATGAGGCACTAACGGATGCAGGTATAGCCTATGCTACAGAACAAATAATTGATTTAATTGCAATGGGTATCGATGGCGTGCACCTATATACTATGAATAATCCATACGTTGCAAGAAAAACACATAATAGTATAATATCAATAATTCACTCAGTAAACA
>JBGUER010000242.1:0-507 GCA_041821285.1 Clostridiaceae bacterium | reverse complement strand
GTAACTATACCGACGAGGAAAAAGGATACTTGAAAGCAATATATAAAGCTGCAGCAATGAAACTTCATCCAGATATTAAAAAAGATAATGGCGAGGAAATGAAGTTCTTAAATAAATTAAAAGATGAATGGGGAATTTAAAAAGTAGTTATCATAAAATAATATAGAGTAACTACAGTTAAAGCATTGATATTAATGGATTTAAGGGTAACATTATGTTATAATAAATATAAAGATAAATATAAAAGTACCGCACTAGAAATAGTGTAAGTTCTTAAGTAATTTAAGGGCCCGGGAATACTATTAACCTTTAATCAGGTTAGTTTATTCCTGGGTTCTTTTTATTCTGTGATAAAGGAGGGGTAGGGTTGAATGATGAGGCTAAAGAAATAAAAAACAAGTACATGAGAGAATGGAGAACTAAAAACAAGGAAAAAGTTAAAGCAGCACAAGAGAGATATTGGGAAAAGAAAGCAATAACAAGTATAAAAAAATATTAAAAATAAAA
>JBGUER010000241.1:0-515 GCA_041821285.1 Clostridiaceae bacterium | reverse complement strand
ATTTATTAGGTTGGTAATTAAATGAAAATTACATATATTTCCATTTTTTGATAAACAAATTATTGTATGAAAAGCAGCAATAAACCACGAGTAATCCAGAGCTACGAAAAGCTTAGTCAGGAGATACAGGAACAAATAAAATTGTATTATCCTGAGGGATATATGGATAATTTGATTGAATTCAGAAATCACAATAATGAAATGGTAAGTGCTTTGCCATTTGAGACAGATGAAAAAATATATATGGTTCGTATGTCTATTCGTAAAGCGCAGGAACTTATTGAAGAGGATACTGATTTTGATGATGATGGAAATTTGCTGGATAGTAAAAGAGAATCATATGAAGATAAATACTCCGATTCAGATTTTTTAATATCAGAAGATGAGGAAGATATTGCAGAAGAAGTGAACGAAGATCTGGATGACGAATAGACTAAAGTCGTTTGTTTCTGCAAGTGTTTAAATAATTTAAGAAAGCGATAAAATCAGATGTTTTGATTTTATCGCTTTTTTTG
>JBGUER010000240.1:0-515 GCA_041821285.1 Clostridiaceae bacterium | reverse complement strand
TCATCTTATTGTTTACACCAACAGGACTCCGCAATGTAGTAAAAATGAAACAAAACCTGTATAATTAAATCTGGCTAATTGCAGATAAAACTAAGGAATTATAAAATGACAAAAGAGTGAATTATCCTATATATTCTAATAAAACATCAATAAAAAAACACTTTGTCATTTTAGTGAGAAAGAAATATATTTAGAGCTAACAGGCGTCTGAATTTTGAGTAACAAAAATTTTATTTCTTCGAAAGCTAAATCCTTTGGTGGAAAAGTGAGCAAAGGACGTTTTGCTGCACGAGCACAAGGTGCAGTAGCTAAGAGCTCTAAGAATATAGTGTCTAGAAAAATAGCCGTAACAATTTTTGTTGCAGCTATTTTTTAGTTTATTATGGTTCATTTAAAAAAAACTTACGAGTTGCTTCATTAACGGAGAATGTTTTATCATCATCATTTTTCATCAACACTCCCGCTTTGAGAAGCATAGTAACTCTTCTTCTTTTGTTTTTAATCGTACACTCTAG
>JBGUER010000239.1:0-527 GCA_041821285.1 Clostridiaceae bacterium | reverse complement strand
ATTAGCAAAGTGCTTATCATCGAGGAAGGCTATGCCTTTCGAGATGATGCTTTGCGGCAAGCAAATCAATGTCTGGTTTTCAAAATCGGTTCTCGCAGCAAACTTTCGTTTGCTTTTCTGTATTCTAGTACATAGCGTTGTACCTTCTACAGTTTTTTCATTTTAGAACATGTTTTTCCAATATCGTCTATTGGCAAAACATGGTTTGGATGTCTGACGAATCATATCTCTATGATTTCATCGTTATAAATTTATACCTGTTTAATATAAATCTATTTTATTCAATGTGTAGTTTTCAAGGTACCAACGAACCGAAGTTCCTTTCAGTAATATGTTCTTACTGAGTGGAGATAAAGGGATTCGAACCCTTGACCCCCTGCTTGCAAGGCAGGTGCTCTCCCAACTGAGCTATACCCCCATTTATATGGCTTATATCAAATCATTCATTATTTTTTTAATTGAATCTGGCAGCCACCTACTTTCCCATACCGTCACCAGTATAGTATCATCGGCCGCTTAAGTCTTAA
>JBGUER010000238.1:0-529 GCA_041821285.1 Clostridiaceae bacterium | reverse complement strand
AACCAACTCGACCTTTTTCAGGCATTAAATTACTATGCAAAATCACTGGATGCTATTAAAAATTATTTGGATGAAGATATTTCCGTAATGACCCTGGATGGAACTATCAATTTAGGAACAGATATTTACAATTCCATTCAAAATATTTTTTACCGAACAGAACTAACTCCCGAGAAAAAAGCCATTCAAATTCAAATCTCAACTTCTCAAAAAGAACCAATCCGAGTAAAAGCAGTTTGGCAGGCTGATGAAGGAGAAAAAACAATTTCTCAATTGCCACTACATATTGATTTCACAAAAGGAGAAGGCATTTTGAATCGTAAGGTTTCTACAGATCAATTTGGTTATGCTACGTCACAATTGTCTAAAGTAACCTCAAAACAAAAGCTTCAAGAAATTACAGTTTCTCTTGATCTTTCATCAATTTTGGATGAAAACAACGAGAATTACGAATTAAACAAACTTTTCTTCACTCCGGAATCGGCACCTAAAAGCAAAATCTTATTAAATGTAGAACGATTAAAGGCCT
>JBGUER010000237.1:0-536 GCA_041821285.1 Clostridiaceae bacterium | reverse complement strand
CTTTTAATAAATGTGAAAGAAAGAACTACTAAACGTTTTAATGTTGGACTGCATTACGATAGTGATAATAATGCATCGGTATTGTTGAATACAACATTTCGGAATAAATTAAAAAGTGGTTCTCGTTTATCTTTTGATTTAAAATTAGCTGAAAGTCCAAGATTCAAAACCACCTATACCATTGATAATGGGTTGAAACCTGGCCTGAATATTGAAGCGGAATTTAATGATTCGGAGGTGTATGCATTTGAGAATGGAGAGAAAATCGGCAGTTATGATTTTAATTATTTAAAATTTGATATTAATACGCATACCATTTTTCGCGAATCATATTCATTTGGATTGGGTGGGAAAATTGAATATTTTAACATTAATTCCGAGTTTACCACTTCAGATTTAATAATAGCTCGAGATGAAGATTATTATTTTACTTATTATGCATTCCTTAATCTGGATTCCCATGATACAGCATATTATCCAAAGAAAGGAATGAGTCTTTATGCTGAATATAAGTTGGTGACAAATAATGGTTTAAA
>JBGUER010000236.1:0-536 GCA_041821285.1 Clostridiaceae bacterium | reverse complement strand
GTATTTAGAATCATCATTACTTGCCAAAGCCTTTGGAATAAATTTGACTTTTAATTACAGATCCTTGTTAGTCGGATTAAAATCGAATTTTGAATTGCCTGTCATTAAGCAACAACGCTTAGAAAAGATGCGCGAAAATTTATCAAAAATACAAGGTGATATTGTAGCAGATACAATACTAAATAGGAATTATAGTTTATTTAAATCTGGAATGCTCGATTGGTCAATATCTTCAACCCAATCGTCGGATGCTTCAATAAAAAGTAAATTTGGAATAGGCCTTGGAGCCGAATTGTTTTATGGTGAAGCAAATGTTTCGGTAATTTACGACAATGAGTACGGATTCAATGATCGCAACTTGTATTATCGATGGCGTTGGGTCGATAATGATAAAAAAATAATAAAGCAGGCACAAATTGGTAAAATTTTAAATCAACCCATCGCGTTTTATAATTCACCACTAATTGGTGCCGTTATTAGAAATTCACCAACAACCGTAAGAAAAGCAAGCGGATATTACACCATAAATGATTATA
>JBGUER010000235.1:0-555 GCA_041821285.1 Clostridiaceae bacterium | reverse complement strand
ATCAGTAAATTTCCAGCAAAATTACTTTTTATCTAAAGAATATCTAAATGTGCTTATTAGTACTGGCAGAATAATTATATGTAATTTGCTTACATTAATACTATTATATATGTAGATATACTTTATGTCCAATTAGATAATTGAAAATTAGGTATGAAAAAACGGACAGTAATTAATCTGTCCGTTAAATCAATAAACTTAGAATTTTTTGTTAAGAAAGAGAGAATACACAAAGTTATTTACTTATATGCTGAGTGTTATAAAGTTCAGCATAAACACCGTCTTTTTTCATTAAACATTCGTGATTTCCATCTTCAATAATATCTCCATTATCAAATACAAGAATTCTATCTGCATTTCTAACAGTAGATAATCTATGAGCAATAACAAAAGTTGTTCTGCCTATTATTAGGCTATCAAAAGTTTCTTGTATTTTAGCTTCAGTAACACTATCAAGGGCAGAAGTTGCTTCATCTAAAATTAGGAATGGTGGATTTTTTAGAAATATACGAGCTATGGAAATACGTTGTTTCTGTCCACCAGAAAGCATTGCAC
>JBGUER010000234.1:0-615 GCA_041821285.1 Clostridiaceae bacterium | reverse complement strand
GTAACAGGGGTTCGACTCCCCTACGGGATACCACTTCCTTCAAGAAGTAAAAAGGGTCGTTAGCTCAGTTGGTAGAGCAGTTGACTTTTAATCAATTGGTCGCAGGTTCGAATCCTGCACGACCCACCATTCTTTCTCCGCGTAAAGGATGGCTTTTATTTTCACTTTTATTAAAAGTGAAGACAAAAGAAACTATCGTGGGCGATTAGCTCAGTTGGGAGAGCACCTGCCTTACAAGCAGGGGGTCACTGGTTCGAGCCCGGTATCGCCCACCATTCTCTAAATATTCTTGGTTATTTACATATCCAAACCACTTCTTTTGTCGTTGGTTGGTATCTTTGACCCTGAGAGTCTTTAGAAAATGTGAATTTTAGAACACTGTTCTTAAAGTCTCATGCTCTTTAACAATTTGGAAAGCTGACTGATTGATTACTTACGAGTAATTCAATCAAATTTAAAAGTTCTCAATGTTTATCTTTCATTAGATAAACACAACAAACACATTCAAGTGTCTTGTATTCGATTCAAACTTGTTTGAATCACAATTGAGTCCGGCAAACAGTTATCAAGAATTAACCCTTCTTGATGACAACCAAAAACCTTGGTTAGTTGCCA
>JBGUER010000233.1:0-670 GCA_041821285.1 Clostridiaceae bacterium | reverse complement strand
AGTTATAGAATCACTTAATTTTCCTGCAAACACTGGGGAAAGAATTCAAACGAGTAATATTTCAGATAAAACTTGTAAGATAGCACTAATTTATAAAGAGGCTACAAAGAGAATGAATAAAGAAAGTAGAGAAGAAATTTATAAAATGATGAAAGCTACAGAAATAGAAATAGTAAGACTTAACTATTGTATAGAAAGACTTGAACCACAGGTAAAGGAAGTAGTTAAAGACATTTTTATAGAAGGACTACAGTGGAAAGATATTTGTGGTAAATGTTCTATTAGTGAAAAAACATTAAATAAATATAGAAAAAAAGGAATAGAAGAAATAGTATCAATGTTTGATTTGAAAAGATTGGTGATTTAATTGCTAGTCTTTTGTAAATTATGGTATAATATAAATTAATTAGATGTTATGAGATTATTTTATCCTAAATACTTATAGGAAAAATTTCAAATAATGAATTCTATTTATATAGTAAACAGGAGTTGGTATATGTATGTATGATAAATGGGAAGTTTATGATTCATCTGAAGCTCAGATTAATTACATTAAAGGATTAATGATTGCTAAAAAGGATTATACGTTAAGGATTGATTTAGATAATTTGTCTAGGGGCGAAGCAAGTAATTTGATACAGGCTTTATTAGATGATACAGATGAAAAACT
>JBGUER010000232.1:0-677 GCA_041821285.1 Clostridiaceae bacterium | reverse complement strand
CACGTAAGTGGTATCATTCTGATGATGGAAAATAGGTTCCAATTCATTAAAATTATAGGTTTTAATTTCCTGAGCACCTGCCAATTTTATTGATAGTAGCAGCGCGAAAAATAATAATAGTTGCAATCTAATTTTCATTTTTTTTATATATAAAGACATTGAGATATTAAATATACGACTATTGACTGATAAAGAACAGGGAAGATTGTTATTGATCTGTTAAATATCTGACGATCTAAAAATTGTAGATTTCGATATTTATGCCGATATCATCTACTAAATTTGGGTTGTTTAATTAGCATTACTTTATGCATGAGTATGATAATTGTCAGGTTGTGTGAAATATTTTTTTATCTTTGAAACAAATTAGTACACTACATATGAACCAAAACATGCATATCGAGCGATTTTTCTTTTTTAGCAGCTGTTGTTAGAAGAGGACTTTCACGTACTATTAACTGATGATGAGCCTCTATAAAGGCTCTTTTTTTTTGACCCTATGAGAACAGTATTTTTTAATAATTGGTTTTTTATTTTTTTCTTTTTTAACGGAGAGAAGAACAGGATTCTAATGAAGTAAAATTTAAAATATTCATGAAGAGTCCTAATTAATTAGGACTCTTTTTTGTGATGTAAAATCTAACTATAACCATGAACAAACGAAAAATTGTAATCCA
>JBGUER010000231.1:0-688 GCA_041821285.1 Clostridiaceae bacterium | reverse complement strand
CTGGAAACTTTAAAGGTGATAAAATTAAAATGTCTAAACGTGGTACTCGGTTTGGCAGAAGAGCTCTTTATTCCGCCGCATTAGCCTCCATTAGAACTAAACGTAATGGACTAGCTACAAATCAAGTTCTACTTAAATACTACAAAGAAAATCTCAAAGGCAAAAAAGCAAAAGTTGCTTTAGTTGCAGTTATGCACAAACTCATAAAATATCTATTTGCAGTTTTAAGAGAACAAAAAGAATACCAAATTAGAGATCCTAAATTACACCAAAAAATGTTTTTAGAGAACAACCACAAACAAGTAGCTTAAACAACTACTTTATTTACTTTTTTTACCATCATTCGTGTTCCAAAATGATTTTTTTGTTGTGCTCAAAATTAAAATTAAAAAATTTTTGAAAAATCATTGACTTTAATTAGCTGGTCTAAGCTTTTACCACCTATATCTAAAATTAAAGACATAATTGAAAAAATCAAAAAAATCGGTAATATTTTTAATACAGATAATTTGACAACTAATACTTTTTTACTGCTCTTCTTATATTTTATAGTAATTGGTAGAGCTATTAATGAAATAATAAACAAATACAAGATAAACCATAATTGTGCAGGCGTAAATCCTCCTGTATAACCAGTTAAATCAGTTTCTTTAGTAAAGAATAAGATATATTGATGAAAGTATCCACC
>JBGUER010000230.1:0-746 GCA_041821285.1 Clostridiaceae bacterium | reverse complement strand
ATGAAAAAAAGAATTTTTAAATGGATTTTAGTTATTGCGTTTATGGTATTAATATTTATGTTTTCCAATGAAGTAGCAGTAGAATCAGATGAAAAAAGCAAGTTTGTAATTAATATTTTAAATATGTTAGGAATTGATTTAAACAGCGCATTTGGAAATTTAGCTGACTTTTTAGTTAGAAAAGCAGCTCATTTCACAGAGTATTTCCTATTGTTTCTTCTTTTATATAATGCATTAGCAGAAGATTTTTCTGTAAAAGCCGCTATAAATTTGGCAATATTATTTGTGTTTTTATATGCCTGCACAGATGAATATCATCAATTATTTATTGAAGGACGTTCAGGAAAGTTTAGAGATGTGTTAATAGATACATCAGGTGGATTTTTGTGTTATATAATAATAGCATTAAAAAATAAGAAAAAGAAAAAGAATAAAAAAGATAACATATGGACATATAGTATGTAGAGACAGACACCTATAAAAACATAAAAAAAGAAGATATGAATTGGTATATCTTCTTTTTTTATTTACTTATACAGCTTTATTTTGTGTATCGCTAACTATTTTTCCATCTAATATATTAATTTTTCTATTGCAATAAGCTGCTATTTTTTCGTCATGAGTTACTATTATTACTGTTTTTCCTTTTTTATTTATATTAATAAGAAGGTCCATAACGTCCTCACCGGTAGTTTGGTCAAGGGCACCTGTAGGCTCGTCCGCTATTAGTATATCGGGTTCTGATA
>JBGUER010000229.1:0-767 GCA_041821285.1 Clostridiaceae bacterium | reverse complement strand
AATTTGTCACCATTACTTAGTAATATCATGTTGAATGAGCTAGATAAAGAATTAGAAAAGCGAGGGTTAAATTTCTGTCGTTATGCAGATGACTGTAATATATATGTAAAAACAAGAAAATCAGCATATCGAGTAATGGAAAATATAACAAGGTTTATAGAAGAAGATTTAAAACTTAAAGTCAATAAAGACAAGAGTAAAGTTGATAGACCGTGGAAGTTAAAATATTTAGGATTTTCATTTTATCTAAAGAAAGGTGAAGTTGGAATAAGAGTACATGAAAATTCTGTTAAGAAGCTTAAAGAAAAGCTTAAGTTAATAACAGGAAGAAGTAACGCTATGAGTATGGAATTTCGTTCAATTAAATTAAGACAAATTATAGTTGGATGGATAAATTATTTTAAATTAGCAGATATGAAAAGTACACTTAGAAAGTTGGATGAATGGCTAAGAAGAAGGATTCGCTTATGTTATTGGAAACAATGGAAGAAAATCAAAACAAGACATGATAATCTCAAAAGACTTGGTATTGATAACTACAAGGCTTGGGAATATGCGAATACAAGAAAAGGCTACTGGAGAATATCCCATAGCCCTATTTTAGCAAGAACACTAACAAATAAATATCTTAAAAAACAAGGGTTTATAACATTAACCGAAAAATATTTACAATTAGGCAATTCTTATTGAACCGCCGTATACCGAACGGTACGTACGGTGGTGTGAGAGGTCGCTGAATAAAATAATTATTCAGCTCCTACTCGATT
>JBGUER010000228.1:0-821 GCA_041821285.1 Clostridiaceae bacterium | reverse complement strand
CATAAAAGGTTTATGGGCATAATATTTTTTAATAATTTATTTAATAATAATAAAATATTTATTATTTTACTTGGAATAGCAATTTGGGCAGTTCTAAATTTACTAGCATATTTATCTGCTAATTCTATATATAATGAAAAGAAAATAATAAGATAAAAAATATATTAATTTTTGAAAAACCAGTAGCTGTGAATACCATGATTTTGAATTAATGCACTTTTAGGTACCTGTTTAATTGTTAAATAGGCATTAAAATAATCACCAACACCGGATAAAATATTTAGAAGCGTTAAAATGATTACTGTTTGTGAAAGAAATATGGTGAACTTACCCCCACTTTAGAAGTGGGAGCTTCTTGGATAATACCCTCTACCGAGGATAAATTTACCAAGCTAACAAGGTAGAACCAACCTCTTTTATATTTAGTGCTGCATTATAATCTCTATCAATAATAAGTCCGCATTGATCACATTTGTATATTCTATCTGATAATTTTAAGTTTTCATTGATATTGCCACAATTACTACAAGTTTTAGAAGATGGAAACCATTTATCTATTTTAATAAGTTGTTTTCCTCTATCTTCTAACTTATATTTTAGAAAATTTCTAAACATACCAAATCCATTATCAGTTAAGCTTTTCCCTAATTTCAAACATTGGCCCATTGCTCTAAGATTTATATCTTCTAATAGAGAAAATTGCATAATACATTGAACTAATTTTATCTTTAAAATAACGTTGAAACTTCGTTATTTTAAAGATAAAAATTAATTTGGAGATTATACAATTTTCCTATTAGAGCATCATAATTAACAGCTAG
>JBGUER010000227.1:0-929 GCA_041821285.1 Clostridiaceae bacterium | reverse complement strand
AATTGCTCCACGTCCATTATTAGTACAATATTTAGAAGCTAATTCATCGTAGATAAATGAAAAATCAACCATCTCTTTTATCTTTCTCAGCATATTATCTTTTGGAATAATTTTGTCATATATATCAGCATATTGGCTCAATACCATTTTGGGTTGCATTAACATAATATCACCTTATCCTAAAAATTCTTTACCTTTATATATTCTACATAAAAGCTAAAAACCCTTTTTGAAAAAGAAAAAAGACCACTTTTTCAGTGGCCTCACCAATTCATATCTTCTTTTTTTATGTTTTTATAGGTGTCTGTCTCTACCTATATTTTCTTCTCTATGGTTTTCTTTATTTAAAATTATTGTAGAATAATGTCGTTTTTTTTTTTTTGCATTTTATGTAATTATATGTGTATAATGTATCCATTACATAATTATCACATTGTTTTGATTTATTATGATGTTATGATTGTGTATAAATCATGCATGATTATAAAAATAATTGTTACAGAAAGGAGAGCTCAAATGTTTAGGAAATTATTTATTTCTTGGAAAAATAAAATTTCTATGTTTTTACTAATTATTTTAGGATATTTTTTAACAATAACTATATTCTCTATGCTTTTAAACCAAGCAGTTATTGACAATAAATCAAACGATAGTTTGAGTTTTGGTAAATCCTACAATCGTTCTGTTCTAAGCATACTAAGTGATTATAAATATGATTTTGATGGCGAGCCATCAACTGTCATCAATGAATTTTCAAAATATGGCGAAGTTGATGTTTTAAAACTTGGGAAAGAATCCATTGCAAATGGTAATGAAAATATAGAAACCCAAATATATCCTGTAACATTTAACAAAGAACCAGATTGGACTCCATTAATGCTTAAAGGTAGGTATCTCACCCCTGATGAATGTGTAAGCGGTAAAAATTA
>JBGUER010000226.1:0-1156 GCA_041821285.1 Clostridiaceae bacterium | reverse complement strand
CAATCAACATCAACTCATGATATGAGCCTTTTAGCTGAAGGTTTATCAGATGTAGCAAAAAATCTTAATGATTTAACTGATAAATTCATAATTTAATAATTTAATAATTTAATAATTTAATAAATAGTAGTGACTATTGATTTAGTCACTACTATTTTTTTGAAAAATAGTTTATTATGGAAAATTATTTACCTTTTTTATATAAACGTTTATAATGAAGTGTAAAAAAAATTTTATTCAAAATTTTAATATAATTAATTATACTATTAAACTGGGGGCAACATATGAAGATCAAACATAAAAAAACGAAAGAATCAAAAAACATTAGGAAAAAAGATCTTGCTAAAAAAGCAGAAAAAAAAACAGGAATACATTTTATTAAATTCTTTAAAGGATTGAATTTTAAATCCAGCATATTTGGAAGATTATTTTTATCATTCATAGCAATAATATTATTATCCTTATTATTTATAGGAATCACAACATCTGAAAATGTTAAAAAAAATGCAAAAGAGTCATATGTTACTTCAGCCTATAGCATGTTAAACCAAAACATAAATTACGTAGATTTGATTATGAAAAGTATAGATAACTATTCTATACAATTATCTTTTGATAACAATTTCAAAAATACACTTGCAATGAAAAAAAATACCACTTATGAAAAATTTCAAGTAATTAATTCAATTCAAGATATTTTTAATAATATACGAACATCTAATACTTTAATATCCAGCATATATTTTTTAAATCCAGATGGAATAATAGCCGGTTCTCCTTCAATAACTGTTAACGACAAACAGGATTTTGAAGATATGGATTTTTATAAAGAAGCTTTAGAACTAGATGGTTCTAATTATTGGATGGCGAGTCATAATGATGAATTCTCATCATCATTTTATTATTCTAATTTTTATATAAGTGATGTACATCTTATAAAAAATATTTCAACAGATAAGGGTCTTGGTGTTCTGCAAATAAATATAAACACATCAACTTTAAATGATGCTCTTAAAAAAAACAATTTAGGAGATGGAAGCTATACTTTTATAACTGATGATGAAGGCAACATTGTATGTTCACCAGATTTTTCTTTATTAGGAACAAATGCTAGCGAAAAAGAAGAAGTATCAAAAACATTATTAGACGAACAAGG
>JBGUER010000225.1:0-1317 GCA_041821285.1 Clostridiaceae bacterium | reverse complement strand
ATTACTAGTATTACATTAGATAACATTTTTTCAGAGCTTCTTCTAAAAGAAGTTTCAACATTAACAGTAAACAGCACAAATTTTGAAATTGTCTATGCGGATTATACTACAGCAACCTATAATTATACGGTAGATGGTAGCGACAGAATCACTAGTGTGACTAAGGCTTAGAAGGAGGTTTTGTTATGGGCTATAATAAGAATTTAAATAATGCCTTAGCTATCTGGGCGGCTCTTGGTGGTAGGGGTGAAGTGGTATTCGGGATTCCAATCCTAGCATGGTCTAAAATGTATTATAGTGATTTTGGATATATCCAGTATGGCGGTGAAACCCGGATTGATGTTTATGATAATGGAAATGCTCAAATTGCTGTATACTATGCTAAAACTCCATATATGTCTTATTATAATAAAACTACAAAACAGTGGACAGTAGTGGATTGTGTATGGTGGAATTATGGAGTACCAAGGATCTTATGGGCAGGGGATGGAGTTTTCCTAGCTTGTATTACAGGTCTTGCAAATATTATTGCCTCCTTTGATGGTATTACTTGGTATAATGCTGGTTATTGTGTTGGTGCAAAGAACGATATGATGGTTGGTGCTTATGATATTACAAGAAGTTGTGGGATTGTAAGTTGGTGGTACTATCAGTCTCCTGTATATTATAGTTATGATTCTTTAGAAGAGAGAACGGAATGGACTTTGGTAGGAGCTGATGGTACTTCAGTACCGACATTTAAATACTTAACTGCACA
This sequence comes from Clostridiaceae bacterium, assembly GCA_041821285.1. Classification (GTDB taxonomy): domain Bacteria; phylum Bacillota; class Clostridia; order Clostridiales; family Clostridiaceae; genus JAJBWD01. Next base: position 560 of record JBGUER010000225.1, on the reverse strand, counting down.
TAAAGGGTTGTTTGTAGGTATTAATGGGGGACAAAATTCAATTGCTACAGCAAGTCCAGCAAGCCCTGGAGTATGGACCACAACGGTACCGGAAGATTTAAATGGAACAACGTATAAATTTATAAGATCAGTTAATGGAAAAATATTTGTTATGAAATATAGAAATGTTAATGGTATTTATCAGGTTAATCTTTGTGTGATGGATGATGCTGCAACTGAATTTGTAGAAACTAATCTTTCTCATATAGGAGACCTTGCAGATAATCATATTCCAAATCCACAAAATATTATCTGGATGGAGGACTGGGGGAAATATGCTCTACTTAGTGAAGGAATGCTTTATGTATCAGCTGATGGTATGACTTGGGAAGGAGTAGAGCAACCAGGGTTTACTACATCACAATATGAGATTTTTGAAGGTGCTATTTATATCCCAGGTGATGGTTTCTATGTTAAGGGAAATGGTTATATTTATTATGCGCCATATTAGAAAAATATAAGGACGTTTATGATTATAAATTTCATAAGCGTTCTTTTTATATATAAATTTAAGAAAAAGA
>JBGUER010000224.1:0-1716 GCA_041821285.1 Clostridiaceae bacterium | reverse complement strand
CATTTTCCTTGTTTTTTATATATAATTTAGACTTCTTTGCCGTTATTTTCCAATGTATATCTTTAATACTGTCTCCCTTTTCATACTCCCTTATATTTCTTATTTCTCTACATTCCATTAACTTACTAAATTCATTATTGAAAAAAATTTTTTTATCATATGAATTATCTTTTATTAAATATATATTAGGATATACATAAATGTTTTTTCTTTTATTAAACTTCTTTTTTATAGTTAAAATACTAAACACGTCTTTTAATTCAACAGTTAGTTCACCTAGATTATACACTCCTCTTTTATTAAATGAATATTCAAATACTATAACATTATCTTTTTTTATTCCTAAGCTAACAACCTCACCATTATAATTAAAATTATTCTTTTGTAATGCCTTATTTTTAATAATAAAAAAAGGTATGAAAAAAAAGCCTTTATTCCTTATTTTGTATTTAATTTTAATATTTTCTTTAGTTACGATTTTTTTATTATCCAATACTACATCCATATCTATAGAGAAATATATTATAATAATATCAATAATACTTAAAATTAGAATCCCTATACCTGAATAAAAAATAGAATAAATCAGCTTTCCTCCAAATAAAAAACAAGTAAATGCTGATATTATAATAAATAATATGTATGAAATACTTACCTTTAACATCATCTCACCCTAGGAACCTTTATTGAATTTATAATTTCTCCTATAATATCTTCTTTTGTTGAACTAGACTTATTGATTCTATTTTCTATCATTATTCTATGAGATAAAACTAAAGTAGCATTTTTCTTAACATCGTCTGGAATAGCGTAATCTCTTCCATCTATCGCTGCACTAGCTTGACATAATCTAGTTAAATACATAGCTCCTCTAGTACTTACTCCCAATTTTATTTTACTATTATTTCTTGTAGCCCACACTATATTTATTATGTAATTATACAATTCATCTGATATGTATACTTTATTTGCTTTTTTCCTTAAAATTAAAATATCCTCTTTAGTTACAACTGATTTAATTTCTTCTAAAGGAGATTTGTTTTTATAATTTTTTAAGATATTTATTTCTTGCTGTTTATCAACATATCCTATAGATACCCTAATCATGAATCTATCTAAAAGTGCTTCTGGTAAACTAAATGTTCCTTCTTGTTCTATGGGGTTTTCTGTAGCTATAACCAAAAATGGCTCCTGTAAATCATAAGTATGCCCATCTTCAGTTATCTGCTTTTCCTCCATTACTTGAAGTAATGCAGCTTGAGTTTTAGGCGATGTTCTATTTATTTCATCTGCTAATATAAGATTAGAAAAAATAGGTCCTTTTCTAAATTCAAACTCCATTGTCTTTTGATTAAATACTGATATGCCTGTAATATCCGAGGGAAGTAAATCAGGTGTAAATTGAATTCTTGAATAATCTATTTTTATAGACTTTGCTAAGGCTTTTACCAAAGTGGTTTTACCAATACCTGGTATATCTTCAATTAAAACATTACCACCTACTATGATAGCTTTTACTATATCTTTTGTTACCTCTCTTTTTCCCATAATAACGTTCTCTACATTATCTAATATTTTTTCTACTATTGCTTCCATTTTACCCCTCTTTACTTACTCCGTTTGTTATTATTCTAGTTGGTATTATCATTTAAACTTTTATGGTGTCACTGCTGGTGCTGGTGTTTCTTCTATTGCTTCATCTGTGTTTGCTTCATC
>JBGUER010000223.1:0-2374 GCA_041821285.1 Clostridiaceae bacterium | reverse complement strand
TACTATCAAGAAAATTCCTGTATTTTTGTTAAATAATTTTTTTATATTATTTCTTACCATATTATACCTCTACCGTTAACTATCTCTGCTAAATCTATAGCATTCATTGAACTATATTTAGGAACACTTGAAGACCATGAAATAGAAGATGATCCGGATACTGAATCTAAATACCAAATAACGTTTCCATAATCTTTATAACCATCTATTGCGAACCAATGGAATATATTTTTATCCGGATGACCTATGAGATGTTTGCCCCCTACAACTTCATATGCATCTCCAGCCACCCCATAATCCATGTCTATATCAAAAACTATGTGGTCCTTAAATTTATTTGTATCAACATTGGTTCCATATGGTGCATACCAATTCATAGTAGAACAAAACTTATTTAAAGTATCAGCCATGGGATATCCGGTTTTTCCAGCACCATCATACCATGCTGTACCACTAGTAGTACACCTTAGATCTGATGCTAACGATGATTGACTATATAAACTATTTATTCTAGCTTTAATTATTTCAGAAGCAGTAGCTGGTCCACAATAATAATTTGTCTGTTGTGATTGTTGCACTAAATCCCATATCCTTGTTTCAGATGCTGTTGCAGACTCAATAGCATCTATTGTAACAGTGTATTCTATGTTTTTGGAAGAAATAGATTTTATATTCAAAAATAAATCATTATTACTTATGTTTAATTTTTTTATCTCATTATTATATTCATCTTTACTAATTTCACCTTTTTTTTCTCTCATGTATAATTCAGCAATAATAGATTTATCTTCTTGTAATTCTTTAACTTCTTTAGTAATGGGAAATTCTTGAAAAATTTTACCTTCTTTTTTAGAAATTACTTTACCATATTTACTTCCATCTCCGTCCATTGCGCTAACATGGCAAACCGAAGTAAATATTAACATATTAACTAACAATATTATATTAATTTTTTTTAATTTCATAAGACATTCCTCTCTTAAATTATTGTATTAAATTATATTTACCGGTAATAATTTACACTATTTTTAATATTCTATAGAAAAATATAAAATCCTCCTTTTTGTATTTAATTATATAATAATATTATTTTCATTTTTAGACTTCTTTTAAATATATAGTTAATCAAAACTAAAAATATTAATATCAGAGGCTTGTACCCATCATAGACAATCAGACGATATAGGAAGCGTAAAAATCCCAAGATGGCTAAGACAAACAACAGGAAAAGAGTTAAACTTTGAATTTACAAGTGGCTATACCTTCCCTGAAAACATAAAAGATTATGCTCTAGTTGTTCATTGCGCAGGCTGTATGTTAAATAGAAAAGCTATGCTTTATAGAATAAATCAAGCAGAGGATTTAGGTGTTCCAATAGTAAACTATGGAGTTTTGATAGCCTATGTTCATGGGATTTTAGATAGGGCACTAGACCCATTCCCATTAGCTAAAATGTATTATGAGGAAGAGTGAACTAAATAGAAGATGACATCTTTAAAATAATTTGTCATCTTCTTAAATCTTAATAATTCTAGACCTCTGCTTTAAAACTTTTATTCTTAATATGGTTTATAATATAGTACCCCTTCATTTTTATCTTTTTTCTTTTATCTCGAATTTTTTAGATTTTTTCATCTAAATGAAACCCTGAATCATCATTTACTATATTCATATCTGATATTAACCAGGTTCCAGTATCTGAATTAAAAATATAAGTTATAAAAATGATTTTACCATTTTTTAATTTATGTTCTGTTTGACTATCTGCAAAACTTGCATAGGGGTCCAACTTCTGAACATCACTTAAAGTTGACTTTCCGGGTATTAATTTTTCAAACTCTTCAGTAGAATACAAGGATAAAAAATGCCAATGATAAATTATTACCTTAGTTTTTTTATCATAAAGTAGATAGATATAACTTCCATCAGATAGTTTAATTAATAAGTAATTTTCATTGGATTTATCACTAATAATCTCATCTGATGATGAAATATGTTGTTTTATATCTTCTAAATTAAAGGAAAGCGAAACTGCTTTTTGATATTGTGTCAGCATATTCATCTCATAAATTTTTCCTATTCCATCCTCGTTTGTATTTAATATTTCCCCTTGATTTATCACTTTATTTCCTTCATTACTACATCCAACTAATATAAATACTATAATAATTGTAAGTAAAATTTTTAATTTACTTTTCATATGATTTCAATCTCCTTTATATACTTTACATATTTTCACTTGGCAATATATTTCAAATTAATTATTTTTTTATTTCATCAGTATCTATAACATGAATATATGAAAGATATATTCCTTGGTCAATAGCTTTCTTTTTTCCTAATTGGGGGTCCGTAATAACTGGTGAGTTCCAAA
>JBGUER010000222.1:0-3009 GCA_041821285.1 Clostridiaceae bacterium | reverse complement strand
AGATAGAAGTTTTAGCAGACTTACTTAAGGAACTAGATAATCAGAACTTTGATGTAACTCTTACAGGATTTGATGCAGAGGAAATAGATAATTTATTTTCACAAGTTTATGACAAAGATATAAAAGAGGATGATTTTGATGTTGATAAAGAATTAGAAAAACCAACAATATCTAAGCAAGGTGATGTGTGGATGCTTGGAAGACATAAACTAGTATGTGGAGATAGCACTAAAGCTGAAACATATGAGGTTTTAATGGAAGGTAAGAAAGCAAATTTGGTTGTAACAGATCCCCCTTACGGTGTTTCGTATGATGGAAGTCAGGGAACAATTAAAAATGATAATCTAAAAGATGAAGAATTTTATAGATTCTTATTAGATGCTTTTACTAATATGAATAGTTCAATGGCTGATGATGCTTCAATATATGTATTCCATGCAGATACCAAAGGACTTATTTTTAGAAAGGCTTTTGAAGATGCTGGATTTTATTTATCCGGAGTATGCCAATGGGTTAAACAGTCATTGGTGTTAGGAAGATCACCATATCAGTGGAGAAATGAACCTTGCTTATTTGGATGGAAGAAAAAAGGAAAACATAAATGGTATGCAGGGCGTAAAGAAACTACTATATGGGAATTTGATAAGCCTTCAAAAAGCAAGCTACATAGCACAATGAAGCCAGTAGCATTAATAGCATATCCAATTAAAAATAGTACTGCAGTAAATGCTATTGTGCTTGAACCCTTTTCAGGAAGTGGTTCTACTTTAATTGCATGTGAGCAAACTGATAGGATCTGTTTTGCGACAGAAATTGAAGAAAAATTTGTGGATGTAGGAGTTAAGAGATTTATAGAGCAAGTAGGAACTGATAAAGATGTCTATCTTTTAAGAGATGGAGAAAAGATATCATATGTTGATGTGCCTAAACCGGAAAGTGAAGAGGAAGATATCTTATAGTAAAAATTTGATTTAGGAAAATTTCTATGGCAATATGCTAATACTAATAAATAACTGGAGGCGTAGCTATGAGCGAAAGTAATAATTTAAAACCTAGATGCAAATTATTAGGTGGAGATGGAAATATATTTTATATTCTTGGAAGAGTAAGTATAACACTTAAAGAAAGTGGAGAATATGATAAAGCGAAAGAATGCAGTGATCGTGTTATGGCATCTGGTTCTTATGATGAAGCTTTAAGAATCATAATGGAATATGTTGAGGTAGTGTAATAACGGTCTTAGATCGTATTGAAAAAAATCTGTATTTATTATTAAAATGACTTGCTATTAATCCCCTTTAGAGTGATATATGTATACAACAAAAAAACACACTTAGAAAAACGAAAGGGGAAATAAAAATGGCAAACACAGATTTTTTAAAAAGCAGATTCGGAATTGAGATTGAGATGACAGGGATTACAAGAAATAAGGCAGCAAAGGTTGTTGCTAAACATTTAGAAGGAACAATTAAAAGAGAATGTGATTCCTACGATACCTACAAAGTAATAGCACCAGATGGACGAGAATGGAAATTAATGCTTGACGGGAGCATTTACACACAAAAGAAATCAAATGGCAGTAAGGTTTCAGCCGGAAGAGAATATAGTGTAGAGCTTGTAAGCCCAATCCTTACTTATGAAAAAGATATTGATACTTTGCAAGAAATAATAAGAAAGCTTAGAAAAGAAGGGGCTTTTTCTGAAAAGCAAAATTGCACCGGTATTCACCTTCATTTAAATGGCGCAGATCATACGCCAAGAAGCATTAGAAATTTTATAAACATTATTTATTCAAGAAATGACCTGCTTTATGAAAGCCTTCAGATTGAACCAAACAGAATGAGGTATTGCAAAAAGATGGATGCAGATTTAGTTGAGAGAATGAATAAGAAAAAACCAAAAACCATGAAAGAGATTGAGGACATTTGGTACCAAGGCTACAGCGATAGGAGAGAAAGGCATTATCATGAAAGTCGTTATAATTTTCTAAACCTACACAGCTTTTTTCACGGAACAGGAACAGTTGAACTTAGGGGATTTAATGGAACCTTGCATGCTGGAATTATCCGTTCAAACATAGTTTTAGCCTTGGCTTTAAACCACCAAGCGCTTACCCAAAAGAGTGCAAGCACTAGGAAGCCACAAATTGAAAATCCTAAATTCGCAATGAGAACATGGCTTAATAGAATAGGATTCATTGGAGAAGAATTTAAAAACTGTAGAGAGCATCTTTGCAAACACTTGTCAGGGTCAGCAGCTTGGAGATTTCGAGGCGCCGCATAGATAAAAAAAACTAAAAAACGGCGGGAATAAAGCCAACGGGCGGGTTTACCGCCCTTAAGGTGGTAGAAGAGGCCAACTGCTTTAATTAAAGCCCACACAGAGGAAACAGTAGGGCAAAAAGGCCCTTTTGAAAGGATGGATAAAGAAATGAAAAGACTAAATATTGCCTATGGCAGTAACTTAAATCTTCAGCAGATGGAAAGAAGATGTTCTACTGCTAAGGTTTATGGCAAGGGAATGTTAAAGGAGTATAGGCTTTTATTTAAAGGTACACCTAATAATGCTTATGCTACTATTGAACCATATAAAGGCGGAAAAGTTCCAGTGCTTGTATGGGAACTTCAACCTGAGGATGAGCAAGCTTTAGATTTTTACGAAGGCTTTCCAAACTTTTATTATAAGAAGGATTTAAAAGTGGAGCTTGAAAGTGGAGAAATTATTACTGCTATGGTGTATATTATGACTGATAAAATAAAAGATAGAATTCATATAAATCTTCCAAGTCAGATATACCTAAAAACAGTTGAGGATGGATATGCAGATTCAGGATTTGATATAAGTGTGATAAAGGCTGCATTAAAGATAAGTGAAGAAGTCTTAAATGATAAGTAAGTTAATAATTTATAATTTATTTTACTAATTTTACTATAATATATTGCTTTTTACCTTGTATAGTGGTAAAATTGCATTAAAATATCCGCTTGTAAAAATAAAAGCGGACATTGA
>JBGUER010000221.1:0-3206 GCA_041821285.1 Clostridiaceae bacterium | reverse complement strand
AGTGGAAAAGTGATATTATATAAATATAGGTATAAGTGTGGTATATTATGAAAAAAAATAATGAACTTATAAAAAGAAGAAGAAAAAAATTATATCTTAGAAGATTTATCGTATTTTTAATTTTTGCATTTGCAATTATAATTACTTTAGCACTAAAATTAGACGCTTTTAATGTAAAACAAGTTAATATTAATGGAAACGAAGATATATCAAGTGAAGAAATAATAAAAATATCTAAAATACAGTTAGGCAGTAATATATTTTTAATTAATAAAAAAGATTTAGCGAAAAATATAAAAATGAATCCTTATGTTTCAGAAGTTTATATTAAAAGGGAAATCCCGGATAGTTTAAATGTAAGTATAACTGAAAGGACGGAAGCTTATTATACACAATGTGATAATGGATTCTTGATTTTAGATAAAGACTCTAACGTTCTTAGTGAAAATAGCAAACAGCCTAATTATGTTAATTTTACAGGAATAAACACAGAAAATTATGAATTTGGAAAGGCTCTTAAAATTGAAAATTCTGAAAAAATAAATATAATTAAAGAATTTTTATTGCTTTCAGAAGGAAATGATAGTGGACTTGAGTTTTCTTCTATTGATGTAGAGAATATAAACAATTTAAAATTATATATAAATGATATGTGTATTATTTTAGGAAATAAAGATAATTTAGATGTTAAATTAAGTCATGGTATACAAATGATTATTGAACAAGAATTATTAGATAAAAAGGGTTATATAGATGTTAGTTATGAAGGTGTTCCAGTTTATTATATTGAAAAATAGGAGAAAAGAAAATGAAAAATAAATTTATTTCTAAATTATCAGTAGCATTAGTTTGTATGTTGCTTGGATTTATGATTGCATATCAATTTAAATTAATAAAACAAAAAAGTGACAATATAAATTCCACAAACACCTCTGATATTACCGCTGAAATAGAACAGCTAAATAAGCAAAAGGATCAACTTCAAGAAAGTGTAAATGAGTTGCAGAACAAAATAAGTGACTATGAAGAAGCATCTGCCACAAGAAGTGATGAAAGTCAAAAGCTTTTAGAGGAATTAAAGGATTCAAGAATGTTACTTGGATATTTAGATGCACAAGGTGAAGGATTAATAGTTACACTAACGCCTGCTGTAACACCTAGTTCTGGGTTTTTGGGAGATACAGGTAATTTGAATAGAATAAATGATGAGGATTTAGTTTATGTTGTAAATGAATTAAGATTTGCAGGGGCTGAAGCTATTTCCATTAATGATATGAGAATAACTTCATTTACAGGAATAAGAAATGCTGGTAATTATATTTTAATAAATGATGAAAAAATATCACCTTCGGAAAAAGTTGTTATTAAGGCTATAGGAGATAAAGAACTCCTTTATGCTTCTTTAATTCTTAAAGAGACATTTTCATCTTTTAGTGGAATTTTTGATGCAAAAATAGAAAGAAATGATGATATAGAAATAAATAAATATATCGGAACTTATCAATTAAAATATGCAAAGCAAGTAGAGGATTAGGGGTGTTTTTATGTTCATTATTATAGGACTATTGATAGGAGTAATTTTAGGTTTAATTCTGCAGGTTAATATTCCTGCGTATTTGTCTCCATACATGTCTGTTGCAATACTGGCATGTTTAGATTCTGTTTTTGGGGCATTGAGAGCTAATTTATGTAAAAACTTTCAGGCAGATATGTTTATTTCAGGCTTTTTTGGTAATGCAATATTAGCATCTTTATTAGCATTTTTGGGAGACAAATTAGGTACACCTTTATATTTGGCTGCAATATTAGTCTTTGGAGGCAGGATATTTGATAATTTTGCTAGTATAAGAAGAATATTAATTGAAAAATTTAGAGCTAGAAATAAAGATCATCAAGTTTAAAAGAGGTGTTCTTATGTTTAAAAATGAAGGAAAAATTTTTATATTTATAGCATGTATTGCAATAGGAACTTTAATAACCTCCAATTTGGATAACTCCTCTGGTCAATACAAGATTTTAACAGCAGCCCAATATCAAGAAGCTTTAAATGAAAAAAATAAATTAAACAATGAAATAAATGCTTTATCTTTGCAATATGGGGAATTTTCAAATAAACTTTCAAACTATGATAATGAATATAAAGATGAATATTTAGTAGCACAAGATATGGAAGAGGAACTTGGTTATAATAATTATTTATTAGGACTTACAAAGGTGTCAGGCCCAGGAATAGAAATAATATTAGATGATGCTACATCAGAATTTTTTCAAATAAATAGTATCTATAATTTAATTCATGATCAAGATATGATTCAGGTGATAAATGATTTAAGAAATGCAGGCGCAGAAAGTATAGCGATTAATGGTATTAGAGTAATAGACATGTCTGAAATATATTGTGGAGGCCCTTTTTTAAGATTAAATGGTATATACATACCAGCTCCATTTCATATAACAGCTATTGGTGATAAGGATATTTTAAAAACTTATATGCTAAGTGATGATAAATACCTAAAATGGCTTAAGACAAGAAATATCTCTGTTATTGTTAATACTTATGACAATATAGAAATACCAAAATATAATGGGACGATAAATCATGAATTTATGAACATATTAGAAATTCCTTAAATAAAGAAGGGAAAATTAAGTTTGTATAGAAATCTAATAAGATAAGAGGTGATTTTATGTCAATACAAAATAATATAGATGCATTAAAGAAAGACATGCCTAGTAATGTTAATCTTATAGCTGTTTCTAAAACTAAACCTATGGAAGATATAAGTGAAGCCTATAGTGTGGGAATAAGAGATTTTGGTGAAAATAAAGTTCAAGAAATGATAAATAAATACGACAATTTAGATAAAGACATAAGATGGCATTTTATTGGTCACCTTCAGAGAAACAAGGTTAAATATCTAGTTTCTAAGGTTTATCTTATTCATTCTTTAGATAGTATAGAACTATTAAAAGAAATCGAAAAGCAGTATGGGAAAAAAGGCGATGTAGCCAAAACTCTTATACAGATAAATATAGGAGACGAAAAAAGTAAAACAGGAATAAAGCTTAATGAATTAGATTTATTACTAAAAGAAGTAGAAAAAAGTAACTGTGTTAAAGTTATGGGACTTATGGCTATTATCCCTAAAGGTGATGAAAATTCATGTAGGGAATATTTTAGAAAAATGAAAAATTTATTTAATGAT
>JBGUER010000220.1:0-3226 GCA_041821285.1 Clostridiaceae bacterium | reverse complement strand
GTAGCAACTCCTACTTGAGCTTTTTCAGCAATGTCTGTCATTTTTGTATTATCTATTCCCTGTGACTTAAATATTTCAGAAGCTGCAATTATTATTTCTTCTTTTCTTTTTTCCTTTTGCTCATCTAATTCTAATTGTCTAAGTTTTCTTAAATTCATAAAAACCTCCTTTTAAGCATATCAAAACAAATTACTATATATGGAACTTAATGATAGATTAACTATCATCTTAATATAAATTATATCATGACTAAAAAATAATGCAAGAAAATGTTTACATAAAACTAAAAAAAATAGCAGACAAAATTATTGTCTGCTATTTTCTATATATTTATGAAGTTTTTTAAGAATGATTTAGTTCTTTCATTAGATGGATTTTCAAATAAATCTTTAGGTGTTCCTTGCTCTACTATAACGCCCTCATCCATGAATATAACTCTGTCTGCTACATCTCTAGCAAAGCTCATTTCATGAGTTACTATTAACATAGTCATGTGTTCTTTGGCAAGGTCTTTTATTACATTTAAAACTTCGCCAGTTAATTCTGGATCTAGTGCTGAGGTAGGTTCATCGAACAAAAGGATATCTGGGTCCATAGCTAAGGCACGAGCTATAGCTACTCTTTGTTTTTGACCTCCTGAAAGTTGATAGGGATAAGCATCTATTTTATCTAAAAGACCTACTTTTTTAAGTAAAACTTTAGCGTTTTCTTCTGCTTTTTCTTTAGTTAGCCCAGAAACATTAATAGGAGCTTCAGTAATATTTCTTAAAACTGAAAAATGAGGAAATAAGATAAAGTTTTGAAATACCATTCCAAGTTTTAATTTTATATCTCTAAGCGATTTTTTATCTGGATAATATGGTACACCATTTTTAACTTCTACTAAGGTATCTCCCTCTACTGTGATTTTACCATCATTTATTGTTTCTAGAAGGTTTAAACTTCGTAGAAGGGTGCTTTTGCCAGAACCGGAAGGTCCTATTATTGCGATAACTTCGCCTTTTTCTACATTAAAGGATACTCCCTTTAATATTTCTAATTTGTCAAAACTTTTATATATATTATTTACTTTTAACATTTTTTATTCTCCCTTACTTATAGTAGTCTAGTTTTTTCTCTAGTAAACTGAAGGTTATTGTAACAAACCAATTTAAAATAAGATAAAAGATTCCAGCCATAAATAGGGGAGTAGTTGAAAAGTATCTTGAAGATGCATTAGATGCCTGTCTAAACAACTCAGAAACACCAACTATTTGTGCAAGTGCTGTATCTTTAACTAAATTTATTACTTCGTTTGAACAAGCAGGTAAAATTCGTTTTATTACCTGGGGAAGAATAATTCTAAAAAATGTTTGTCCTTTTGTAAAACCTAATGAAGAAGCTGCTTCATATTGTTCTTTTGAAATAGACTCTATTCCACCTCTAAATATTTCACAGAAATAAGCAGCATAGTTTAATGCAAAGGCTATAACAACTGCTACAAAACGGTTTATATTAAGACCAGAGCCTTGTGGCATCATATAATATGGAGCAAAGTATATAAAAATAATTTGAAGCATTAATGGAGTACCCCGAACAATTAATATATATAATTTTATAGGGGTACTAATCCATTTATTTTTAGATTTTCTTCCAAGAGATAAAAGTAATCCTAAAGGAAGTGATATTATTATAGTTAAAAAGAATATTTCTAAGGTTGTTACTGTTCCTTTTGATAAAAGTTTTATTATTATATCTAGTTTATCCATATTATTTACCTACAGTTGTAATGTCCTCTCCAAACCAAGTATTTGATATATCAGCTAAAGTACCGTCTTCTGCCATTTCATTTAAAGTTTCTTGAACTTTTTCCATTAATTCTTTATCATCTTTTCTAAAACCTATACCATATTCTTCTTTGGATAATGCTTCATCTAAAACTTTATAGTCTTTATTGTTTTGTTCTATGAAGTATCTTGCTACTATTTCATCCATTAAAACAGCATCTGTTCCACCTTTTTCTAAATCCATAAGGGCTAATACATTATCTTTAACTTCTAGTACATCTTTAAGTGAATCTTTAAAGTCTGCGGAAGCATTTAAAGCATCTGCAGCACTTGATCCTGCTTGGATTTCAAGTGTTTTTCCTTTAAGATCTGCAAGTGTTTTTACATTTGAATCACCAGTTACTACTAAAACTTGACGATTTCTCATATATGGCTCTGAAAATAATAATTCTTCTTCTTTATCTGGTGTTATAGTAAATCCATTCCATATAGCATCTATATTTCCTGTATTTAATTCCTGTTCTTTAGCATCCCAGCTAATAGGTTGCATAGTAAGTTTAATATCTAATCTTGTAAATACTTCTTTAGCAACATCTATATCAAAACCTACAATATTGTCATCATCATCTCTATATCCCATTGGAGGAAAACTATCATCAAGGCCAAGAATGAATTCGCCTTTATCAGAAACCTTAGTCCAAGAGTCTGCATTTTCATCTGAACTATTTCCACATCCTGCTAATAATCCTATTGCCATAATGGCGGTAACGGTTAGTGCTAATATTTTCTTTTTCATTTTATCAATCTCCTTAAGTTTAGTATCAATTTTTAGTTTGAAATTTATAACCTTATTGTACATTAAAACTTTACCAAAGTAAAGTGCTAAAGCAAAAATATTTTATATGTAATTATTGACAAAAACATTGCAACAGTATAAACTGTTAATATAACACTATAACAGTTGGGAGGGAAATATGAAAATATATCAAAACTCAAATGAACCTATATATATACAAATTAGCAATCAATTTAGAGATAAAATATTGCAAGGAGAAATAAATGGGGGAGAGTACCTGCCTTCCATTAGAGAATTAGCTGCAGATCTTCGAATAAGCGTTGTAACAACAATGAATGCTTATAAAAACTTAGAAAAGGAAGGACTTATTACATCTATAAAGGGAAAAGGATATTATGTTAATGCACAAGATAGCGATATGTTAAAAGAGCAACATTTAAGGTTAATGGAGTCTTATTTAATAAAAGCAATAGAATGCAGTAAAATAGCTAGAATCTCAAAAGAAGATTTAGTTTCAACTTTAAAAACACTAATGGAGGTAGAGTAAAATGGAGAGTATTTTGAAGGTAGAAGGTTTAACTATTAAATTTAACTTTTTTATGCGGAATTCTCCATTCCTCTATAGGATGGAGATGAATAGCATTTTGTTTTCTTAGATTAGATA
>JBGUER010000219.1:0-3276 GCA_041821285.1 Clostridiaceae bacterium | reverse complement strand
ATATACTTAATACTGCCCATATACCTTGCGATAAAGCTGCCTTTAAAATTTCACTTTCCATTTTTTCACCCCCTTTCCTTAACTCATATATGTTCTTAAGTTTTTGATAGCTACTTTATGCATTTTACTTACAGCTTGTCTACTTATGGAAAGATTTTTTGATATTTCCTGATCAGTAAAACCACCATAATACTTTTTTATTAATAGATATTTTTGATTTTTATTTATTATTTTTTGACATACTAGTTGATCTAAAAAAACTTTATCTTCAACATAGTCATAGTCATTATTACATTCTGTTATAATATCAATTAATTCAACTTCATTAATTGAACTTGTTTTGTTAATCCGATAATATTCTCGATATAATGCTTTTTTTATATAATTTATCAAAGCTCCATCAGAGGAGTTTAAAACATGTGTTAGATTAATTTCATAAATCAGGTTCATTAAAAATATAGTTAAATCAGTTCTTCCAAATTCATTTTTCATTTTCCATGATAAGCTATTTATTATAGGATTAAATTTAATTATTAATAACTCCATACTCTCTTTATCACCAGTTTTAGCTTTTTTTATTAAATCAGATATCAGTACCATTGCAACGCCCCCAAAATATCATTTATATGTTTAATGAGGTTTTTTTTTGAAATTAATGCAACTTATGCACATTAAATTTATATAAATTTGTTATATTATGCAAATTAATGTTGTTATAATATGTAATAAATATAAAAAAAGCACAAAATGTTATTAAACATCTTGTGCTTTTTTTATATTTATATTAAACTTCTGTTTTTGATTTACCTAATTATTGTATACTATACTTAAAAAATACTGATATAAAATTCAAAGCAGTTCTGTGTTATATAGATAATGATGTATTAGATATATTCATCGATTTCAAGAAAAAATTTTTTTATTTTAATTAAGTTATCATATTTATTAACCATATCAATAATTTTTTTATTAACATTTTTATCGTTAAATATATTTGTATTTATTATCTTCAGGCATAAATTCATATTTTAGTTACTTAAACGTATACCTCATTTTAATGAATCTATATGAGTTGTATTTAAACATAAAATGAAATGTAACTACATATATGTTTTATTTACACAAAAATATAAAAATGATACAATAGTATCGTAATCAATATTATACTAAAAGTTTTAAATAAAACAAAAGGAGAGTGTTTATGGATTAAAATGTATCCTATAGAGTAGACAGTTAAAAAAAGTCTACCCTATAGGATATTTTTGTGTATAATAGAAAAAAAGCAAGAAATGGTGGCGTTGAAATGAGTAATAAATTATTTACAAATGAAGAAATAAAAATATTATCTAAAAATAAATATGTTAAAAATGTAAGTATGAAGGGAATCACTTATACTGATGAATTTAAGAATATTTTTATTTTAGAGAATGAAAAAGGAAAATTTCCAAGAGAAATATTCGAAGAGTGTGGATTTAATATAGATATACTTGGAATTAAAAGAATTAAAGCTTCAGGAAGTAGGTGGCGATCTGCTTATAGAAAAAGTGGTATATGTGGATTAACTGATACAAGAAAATTAAACTCTGGAAGACCAAGTGAAAAGGAATTATCTACAGAAGAAAAGTATGAACGTCTTAAGGCTCAAAATAACTTATTGAAAGCTGAGAATGAATTATTAAAAAAAATCCAATTTCTAGAAAGGGGGCTGATCAAGAAGAAATAACATTAGCAACTAATTATAAATTTATTATCATAAATTCAGTAATTAAAAAATATAAACTTAAAAATATGGTTGGCTATTTGTGTAAAATGGCTGAAGTATCTAGATCAGGATATTATAATTATTTCTCATCAAAATCACAGGATTATAGATTTCAGTGCGATAAGGAAGATGAATTGATTAGAGATAACATTTTAAAGGCCTATAATTTTAAGGGACGAAAAAAAGGTGCTAGGCAAATCAAAATGACATTAGAAGGTCAGTTCGGTATTGTTTACAATCTAAAGCGTATTAGAAGAGTAATGAAGAAATATAATATTATTTGCCCGATTAGAAAAGCTAATCCATATAGAAGAATGATGAAGGCAACACAAGAACATACGGTTTTACCTAATATTCTAAAGAGAAACTTTAAGCAGGAAATACCAGGAAAAGTTTTATTAACAGATATAACTTATCTATTTTACGGAAAGGGTAAGAAGGCGTATTTGTCAACAATTAAAGATGCTTCTACAAATGAAATACTGGCATACAATGTGTCCGATAACCTGAAATTAGATATAGTACTTGATACAATACATAAATTGAAAAAGAACAAAAATGTTAAATTAACTAATGATGCATTTATTCATTCAGACCAAGGCGTACATTATACTAGTCCAATCTTTCAAAAATTAGTAAAGAAATACAAACTAGGACAATCAATGTCTAGACGTGGTAATTGTTGGGACAATGCCCCTCAAGAATCGTTCTTCGGTCATTTTAAAGACGAGGCATATATAAAACCATGTGAAACTTTAGAAGAGTTAAAGAAAGAAATTAGGCAATATATGATCTATTATAATACATATAGATATCAATGGAACTTAAAAAAGATGACTCCTGTTCAATACAGAAATCACCTTCTCAATGTTGCATAGACTTTTTTTAATTTGTCCTTGACAAAGGGTACATTTTAGATAAAGATATTTTATTTGGGATTTTTTTAATTATAATAGGATTAATATATTGGGTAAAACCAAATATATTTAAAAGGTGGTTTTGGAAAAAAACAGATATTCTACAAAGAGTTCTAGGTGATAAAAAATATTTGATTTTTATGAAAGCTTTGGGTGTATGTTCAATAATAGTTGGAATTATATATTCTTTTTATTGCTTAATTTAATTATAGATAATTTTATTGTTATGATTAATTTATGGTTCTGTAAATTAATCATATTTATTTTATGGATAACTTATAGCTCTACTATCTTTTATATTTATCCATAAATTCTATTAATGCCTGGCTAAATAAATCCATACTCTTATACTCTTTAAATTCATTTGAAAAATCCTTAAATTCATTCCAGACATCAGTATACAATCTTACTGTTGTAGTCTTTACTTCTCCGGTTAATTTATTGCTATCAATTTTTAGTTCTTGTAACTCTACGGTAATTTTTTGTTTATTATACCATTCCAACATCTCTTGTATATCATTACTAACTTCCATCATTTTAATCAAATTATCATATTTACTAACAATATCAATAATTTTTTTATTAGCATTTTTATCG
>JBGUER010000218.1:0-3409 GCA_041821285.1 Clostridiaceae bacterium | reverse complement strand
GTAGATATTGCGAGTACTGCTAAAATTGGTGGATATAATAATCCAATAGCACCTGCTGTTATTCCAGCATTTACTGGCATATCAACAATAACTTTATCATCTTTCTTTATTTTAATTCTATTAACATTGCCCTTTTTTATTAGCCCTTTTATAAAATTAAAAAATTCGTCTTTAGTTGTATATTGGTCTTTTTCTTTGTCCATTTCTTCAATATAAATAAGCGCATCTACTACATTTCCATCACAAGCAATTAAAGCTTCATTAGCCTCTTTATATGTTACCCCAGTTCTTGTTCTAATAATATCAATTTTTTCCAATGTGTTTTCATCCATTTTTTATTTCCTCCTTAAATATATTATACATTTCTAAACTTTTAGGCTTGCGCCCAAATTGTTCATATATTGCATTACTTAAAATTTTATAAAGTTCATCTTTCCCCTGTTTTGAAACAGTTATTCTAGACAGTTTAAGAATTTCCCAACTATTTAAAAGCTTAAGTATATTAAATGATTCAAAACTAATATCAATACTACCTTTCTTATAACATTTATTACACAGTCCACCTAATAAACTTAAATCAAATTTATTAGAACTATTTATCTTATCTCCGCAATTTGTACATTTATCTAGATTTAAACTATACCCAGAATATCTAAGTAATTGCACTTCAAAATATCTCAATAGTATCTCTAAATCTATAGCATTATTTTTTATAATGTAAAGACAGGATATATATAATTTAAACAAATTATAATTTTTTTCTTCTTCTAATACTGTAATATCAATTAATTCGCTTAAATAAGTAGCTGATGTCAATGAATCAAAATTATCTAATAATTCATAGTATGAGTCTATTATTTCCCCTTCGTTTATATTATAAAAAGATTTACCTTTATAAAGAACATAATTTCCAAAACAAAATTGATTAGTTATTGTGAACAATTTACTTTTACTTTTTTTTGCTCCTCTTGCTAGACAAGATATCTTACCAAGATTTTCTGTAAAAAGCCAAACTATCTTATCATTTTCCTTGTAATCCTGAGTCTTAATAACTATAGCTCTAGTTTTAAGTGTATTCATAAATATCCCCTATTATTTTTACCTTATATTAAAAATGATACTATTTGTATCCTAAATCTCTTAAAATAGCACTATTATCTCTCCACTCTTTTTTCACCTTTACCCAAAGAGTTAAGTCTACTTGTTTTCCTAAAAATTTCTCTATATCCCTTCTAGCAGATATTCTGATTTTTTTAAGCATACTTCCTTCTTTTCCTATTAATATGCCCTTATGAGAATCTTTTTCACAATATATAGTTGCCTCTATATTTACCACATTTTCTATATCTTTCATCACAACTATATCAACGGCAGACCCATGAGGAACTTCATCTGCTAACAATCTTAACACTTTTTCTCTTATTATCTCAGATACTACGAATCGTTCCTGTTGATCTGTAATCATATCCTCAGGATAATACTTAGGTCCCTCTTTAAGATTATCTTTCATAAGACCTAGTAATACATCGAGATTCTTACCTTTTTTTGCAGATATAGGTATATATTCTTTGAAATCAAAAGCCTCTTGAAATATTTTAAGAGTATTAGCTACCCTTTCTTGAGTATTTTCATCTACTTTATTTACAACAAAAATCACTGGTACATTAGCCTCTTTAAATTGTTCTATAATGTACTTATCACCTCTTCCAATTTCATCACAAGGGGTGGTTAAAAAAAGCACCAAATCTACATCTTTCAAAGAACTTTCTGCGCCTTTAACCATATATTCTCCAAGTTTATGCCTTGGTTTGTGAATTCCTGGAGTATCTACAAATACAATTTGGTAATCCTCTCCAGTTAATATGGTTTTAATATTATTTCTTGTGGTTTGTGGTTTATTTGAAACTATTGATAATTTTTCTTTTAAAAATTTATTCATAAGTGTTGATTTTCCTACATTAGGTCTACCTATAATAGTTATAAAACCTGATTTATACATATTTCCTCCTATCTAGCTAAATCTTCTGGAGTAAATGCTCCAGGGAGAATTTCCTTTAGAGATTTAACTATATAATTATTTTCATCTTTTGCTATTATTATCTCCATATCTTGCTTTGCAAATTCAGCCAAAACTTGCCTGCATATTCCACATGGGAAAGTATAATTATTAACATCCCCAACTATAGCTATTTTTTTTATTTCTTTATACCCTTCTGAAACAGCTTTAAATATTGCCGTCCTTTCAGCACAATTTGTTGCCCCAAATGATGCATTTTCAATATTGCATCCAGAATAAATTTTATTATCATTAGTTAAAATTGCTGCTCCAACTTTAAATTTAGAATAAGGTGCATAAGCATTTTCTCGAGCCTTAATTGCTTCCTTTATCAAAGTTTTATTATCCATAATATCCTCTTCTCCTATTTATTAAAATTCAAGATGTATACACAATTATACCATTATCCATTTCAATTTCAATATTTTAATACACTAACCAAATATTCTAAAAATAAGAATACTTACTAGTATTCCAAACATTGCACCTAAAACAACTTCTAATGTAGAATGAACTTCTGAGTCCACTCTGCTTTGTGCTACTATAAATGCTAATATATAACTTAATAATATAACTAAAGGTTCCTCTGTTATAAGCGCTATTATGGTTGCAATAGAAAATGCTACTGCACTGTGACCACTTGGCATTCCACCTTTTAAAGGTGTACCTTCTCCAAATATAGCTTTTACTACTATAGTTAAAATTAATACCATAACTAGAACTATAAATATTGTATATGGATTAGAATTTTTTATCTTTTTAAGTGTAATAAATGTAATTTCTGTGAGTCTTGGCCAGAATATAATAAATCCTACTAGAACTGCATTCATAGCAGTTACTAAAACTGCTCCAGCTGCTACATTCTTTGCTATTTTAGCCAAAGGATGATAATAATTTGTAGTAGCATCTATAGCCGCTTCCACTGCAGTATTTATAAGTTCTGCCATTATAACTAAAGTAATTGTTATAGCTACAATCAGTAATTCTATTTTAGATATATCATAAAATAAGCATAGAATTAAGACAATAATAGTCGCTAACATATGTATTCTCATATTTCTTTGAGTTCTAACCGCATAAACCAATCCTTCTATTGCATAATTAAAACTATCCAACAATTTTCTAACCTTCATGTAACCACCTCAAAATCTACCTTGTAATATTTAATTTTACTAAAATTTCTTCTTCTCTTTTTCTCATTATAACTTTATCTTTTTCTTCAATATGGTCATATCCTAAAAGATGCAAAATAGAATGAATAGTTAAATATGAAGCTTCCCTTAAAAAAGAATGTCCAAACTCTTTTGATTGTTCTTCAATCTTTTCTAAAGATAAAACCATATCTCCTAACAC
>JBGUER010000217.1:0-3476 GCA_041821285.1 Clostridiaceae bacterium | reverse complement strand
TGTGAATAGAGGAGTACCAATATGGAGTTAAGCGTAAATTATGAATCGATTTTAATTCTTTCAATTTTTGCATTTATTACCCCAATATTTCTTAGTAGATTTAAAAAAGTAAATATACCTTCTGTAGTGGGAGAGATATTGGTAGGGATAATAATAGGAAATAGTTTTTTGAATTTGGTGGTTAAAGATGTACCTGTAGTTCTTTTATCCAATTTAGGACTTGCGTTTTTAATGTTCTTAAGTGGACTTGAAATTGAAATAGATGCTTTAAGAACATCATTAAGCAAGGCTAAAAAAATTAAGTTATCAACACTTTCAATATCTATTATTATGTTTATTTTATCACTTTCAATTTCATTTTGTTTATCTCTAATTTTATATAAAAATAGTATGATAACTAATGTGGCGTTATATACATTATTATTTGCATCATCAGCACCTGGTTTAATAGTTCCGTTTTTAAAAGAAAGAAATTTATTAAACACAGAATTTGGGCAAGTATTATTAGTATATTCATTAATAGGCGAATTTGTGTGTTTAATTTCTATAACAATACTTTGTGGTGCAATTGTAAACGGCTTAAGTTATAAAAGTTTCTTATTTGTCATAGTGTTTATTGTTTCATTTTTAATATATTTAGGTGCTAAAATAATGACTAAATTTAATGATTTTTCTTCTTTTAGATTTAAAAATAATCAAATAGAAGTAAGGGCGGCATTTGCTTTAATTTTAACGTTAGTATTTGTATCAAATATGGTTAAATCAGAAATAGTTTTAGGTGCATTTTTAGCCGGAATAATATTTTCACTAATATTTAAAGGCGGTAAGAAGGAATTAATTTACAAATTTGATGTAATTGGATTTGGATTTACTATACCAATCTTTTTCATAATGGTTGGTGTTTCTTTAGAGTTAGGGCCAGTATTCTCAGATGTAGAGGCACTCTTGATGGTTCCTGTTTATTTGATTTTATTATTCATAATTAAAATAATTCCTACTTTGTTATTGATACCTTATTTTGGGATAAACAAAAGTATATCAGCAGGAATTTTACTTTCTAGTCAATTAAGTATAATGATTGTTGGAGCGCAGATAGCATTAAATTCAAATATAATAAATAGTAATTCTTATTCCATATTAATATTAACTACCATAATTTCTTGTTTGTTATTTCCGTATATGTTTGATAGATTTTTCAAAATTGAAGATGTTGTAATTCTTAAGAAAAAGGGAATTGAGCGAGTATGTATTCAAGAAATAATAATAACAAATAAAAAATATCTAAATAAACCGCTTAAAGATGTTAAATTTCCAGATCATTGTAGAGTGTTTCTTATTTTAAGAGATGGTGAAGAAATACTACCAAATGGTGAAACAATAATAAGAGATGGAGATAAGGTGGTATTAGCTGGTTTAGATAATCCAGGGGATGTTTTTTAATTAATATGCTATTTTTAAATTTTATAGTTAGTTGTTTTCCGGTGCTAAAAATTTATCTGTGAAATCATAAATCAGATTCGAATAAATATCTTTAGTAATTACAAGATTATAACCTTTGCTTGAAAGGTAAGAAATTTCAGCAGGAGTAATACAACCTAGGATTTTAGTTATATCCTGGGTTTTTATATTGCAAAAGGATTTAAATAATAAAGCGCATAAAGCTCTGAAATTAGAAGCTTCTCTTTTAAATTTGATTTTAATGTTATATTCTTTTATTTCAAGTGAATTAGCTACAAATGAAATTACATCCTGAGGATTATAAGACCTTTCTATGCCTGTGTGTTTTTTTATTTTATCTATTTTCATATCATGCAATAAAGCTTCTTGAGCTTCAGTAATAAGTTTTTTATTTCTATAACGTTCTTTTAAAAATATATCTTTTTCATTTTCAGTTTTCTTTAGAAATTTAAAGTATAGATCCTTTGCTAGCTTATTTTCATTGTTAAATGCATTTAGCACTAAACTTGGGTCTACTTTAATTGAATTAAGTACTTTATCCTTTGCATTATCTATATTCATATAAGAGTTAATACTAGAAAATCCGTAATTTTCATAGCAGTTTTCATAAGCTTTGATTTTTGAAGGGTTTTTATGTATATAGTTAGTGACAGTTACCAGATAACTTTCATCTGCTACTAATTCAGAAAAAAATCTATCACCGAACACATGCCCTTTTCGATTATGAATTATATTATAACGTTTAGCGTAGCTTAAACAAATGCATTGCATAAATTTGCTCATATCTGCTCCATTAGTATCGATTAGAAGATGCGCATGATTACTCATTATACAGTATGCATAAATTTTAAATCCATAAATATTTTGATATTTAGCAACAACATTAAGAAAAAGTTTTTTTGCAGTATTTGTATCAAAAATATATAGTTCTTCAATACATTTGATTGTAATATGATAAATTGCATCTGCAAGTTTATCTCTATTTTTTCTAGCCATTTAAATTCTCTCCTTATTATCATAAAATCATATTGATATTAATTGGTGTAAGTTACAATTTGATATTAAAGCCGCATAGTCACATATAATAATATTATTGTCAATAAAAAGGAATTAAATACACAATCATTAAAATATTACAAATATTTGATACCTGTCCCCAAATAATAAAGATATTAGTAATATTTAATACCTGTCCCCGAATATTTAATGCACATATTGTATACCTACCTCCATATTATATTAAAAAAGGGGTGATATACATGGATATAAATGAATTGTTGAATAGTTTTCAAAATGGATGCCAAGGAGATTCTTGTGAAAATAGAAATTTAGAAGATATGATTAAAAATCTTAATTTAGGTGGAAATAATTTAGGCGGAAACAATACTTGTGGGAATTCAAATAACCCATTGAGCCAATTAGGTGGCGGTTTTGGAAATATTGGAACAATGCTATTTCTATACCTTATGTTTTCAGGTGGAATGGGAAATATGGGCAATATGGGAAACTTAGGAAACAGTCTTTTTGGTGGAAATAATTATAATAATAGGAGACATAAGCATCATAAGCATCATCATCACCATTACTATGATAGGGAAGATTGCGGGGATTACGACGATTGTGACTGTAATAACAATAATAATAATATTTTCAGTAATCTTTTCGGCTGTAATTAAACAATTTTAGAACAATACTTAATAATGAATATTCGATATAAATTAAGTATTAAATATAAATAAGTATTAAATATTAGGGTTGTCATTGAATAAATCTATTTTATTTAGTGATAACCCTATAAATATTTTACAAATAGGCTTATAGAAAAAACAACTTAACATTGTTATAATAAAAGAGATATATTAGAGAAAAAAGAGAAATATTCAAAGTAGTATCAAATATTATACAATAATATCAGAATGATATAAAATAATATATATTTATTATAAAAATAATATAAGCTAAAAAAATAAACACAATACAAAAATAAAGACAACATATATAAAATAGTAAAAGAAAAA
>JBGUER010000216.1:0-3490 GCA_041821285.1 Clostridiaceae bacterium | reverse complement strand
CTAACCATTTTTCTGTTGATTTATCAGATTGAATTGATAATTTTTCTTTGCATTTTTCATCTACAAGTTCATTAAACAAATCACCTTGATGACTATCTACCTTAACAAATATTACCTCAATTCCTTGACTAATTAATTTATTCATTTTAGTATAATATTCAATTGATGATGATTCTTTTCTTTCCCAAAAACCAGTTGCATGATGAGAAACTCCTTCATAATCATGAAATATTACTACTTTTTTATCTCCTCTACTTAATGAATATTCTACACCTCTTATAGCACCCTCTAATTCTCCTGCTATTTGCCTTATGTTTTTTTTTGCATTATCTTTAGATGCATTACTCTCTATATACAAAACTATATCATTTAAAACTGCCACCATACCGTAAGCATACTTTTCAGTGTTTATATTATAACTACCATCCACATAAATATGCAAACAATCTTCTGGATAACTATCTTGTCCTTTTTTTAACATCTTACTTCCTTCATTCAAAAACTTTTTTGCACTATTAATATCCTCAAAACTTTTATACTTAGCCCCTTTTATACCTTTTACATATTTTAAACATTCAGCCCATGTATTAACTATTTTATTTTCAACTTTTTCTCCTGTTTCACTATTAAATCCTTCTTTTATAGCATAAAATTTCTTAGCCATTGTCTATTCTCCTTGTTCTTCAGCCTCATCCTTATCTTTTTTCTTTATAGAATCAGCTATAAAATTATAAACTTTAGATACATTTTTCCCACCAACTAAATCAGATATTATGCCTATCCCGTCTTTAACTTTCAATACTAAATCTTCATCCCCTTGATAATTATCAACAATAATATCATTTGAAACTTCCTGCAATATTTTATTTAATGCAAAAAATGATAATGCAATATCATCTATTTTTCCAACAAAAGGTATATAATCTGGTATAATGTCTATTGGTAATACCAAATATGAAGCTGTAGCAGCTATTAACGCTTTATTCTTTATAGGAACTCTCTTATCCTTTAAGAGCCTCCAAAATAAATCAATTATATCAGGGACCATTATTGATAGTTCATATATTTTTTTATATTTCTCTGGAATTTTACCATCTATTGTTCTTCTAAAATTACCATAATAATCATCTTTTGTATTGACCTTTTTAAGTTTTTCTTTTTTTTCTTCAGCCTTTTCTTTTTCTTCAGTGTAAACTATTTCTTCAACATCCACTTCTAATGAATCCTTTAATAATTTTATACTATTTAATTTAAAATATACATAAGGAATATTTTCACTTAATATTTCCAAATCTATAATCAAAAACTTGTTTTCGAAAAACAAACCATAATCTTTAAGTTTTTTTGTAATAGTCTTAAGTGCTAAATTAGTTATTGGCGATATTATTCCTATCTTATTAACTTTAATCTTAAATATTTTTAAATATAATTTATTTTCATGTATATTAGAAATCCCCAGGTCTAAATAGAAATTAATATTCAGCTTAAATTTATATGAACCTTTAATCCTTATACTCTTATCTATTTCTATATCATTTATTATTAATCCTTCTACTTCTACAAATTCATCAATAATGCTAAGAATATCCTCTTTAGTTAAAATAGTAGTTACTTTTGATATCTTCATTTTCTCCCCCTAATTTTGTACCATAAATTACATTAACAAATTTTATGTTTTTCATTAGACACATTTATTAAACTATTATATCATAAATACATACTAAAAGGAGATGATGAATTTATGAATATATCAAAAAAAGCTATCTATATAGTTCCAATATCCATTCTCATTATTATGTCTTTTGTACTTATAAGTAAAAATTTTAGTTTTAACACTAAGGAGACTATATCCTATACTAAATTTCTAGAAGATGTAGAAACAAATAATATATCAAAAATATATTTAACCTCATCTTCTCATATATCTGTCTACTTAAAAGATGGACAAAGTTATAAAACTGATAATCCCAGAAGTGAAAATTTCAAAGAATTAATACTTACTAAAGGAATAGAAGTTTCAGAAGATATGGATATATCTAGAACTGGATCAATACTACTGGGTTTTCTAGTTTTAATACTATCTTCAATTGTATTTATAGTTTTGAAAAAACAAACTTCAAGTAAATCCAATAAAAAAATAGATTCTATAGATTTATCTGAAGTTACAAATATAAACTATAGATTTAGCAATGTTGCTGGAAACGAAGAAGCTAAAGAAAGAGTTTCAGATATTATCCAATTTCTTAAAAACCCCCAAAAATATCATAAATATGGTGCGAAAATGCCAAGAGGTTTGCTTCTATACGGCGAACCTGGAACTGGTAAAACTTTACTTGCAAAGGCAATAGCTGGTGAAGCTAACGTTCCTTTTTATTCAGTTTCTGGTTCCGATTTTGTTCAAATATATGTAGGTGTAGGTGCCAGTAGAATAAGACAGCTTTTCAAAAAAGCTAAAGCTTCAAAACATGCTGTGATTTTTATAGATGAAATAGATGCTATTGGTAAAAAAAGAAGTTCAAATATTGGAGGCTCTGAAGAAAGAGATCAGACATTAAATGCCCTTCTTACAGAAATGTCTGGATTTGAGGAAAGTGAAGGAATAGTTGTTATAGCTGCCACTAATAGAATTGATGTGTTAGATGAGGCGCTTTTAAGACCTGGTAGATTTGATAGACATATTGAAATATCACTTCCTGATAGACTAGCTCGTGAAAAAATTATAAATTTACATCTAGAAAATAAACCCTATAAAAATATAAATATTTCAAACTTAGCAAAAAAAACATCTTATTTCTCAGGAGCCAAGATAGAGTCATTAATGAATGAAGCTGCCATCCTTGCATGTAATGAAAATAGCCAATATATTTTGGAAGAACATGTAGAAAAAGCTTACTCTACAATACTGGCTGGAACACCAAAGAAAGAATTAAGCTCCACACTTAAAGACCGAAAAATAACTGCATGTCACGAAGCTGGTCATGCATTAATATCTTCCATTATGCTCCCAAATGATACTATTTCAAAAATAACCATAATTCCAAGTTCAAATGGTGCAGGAGGATATACCTTGACTATTCCAGAAGATAAAATCTATCAAAATAAAGATTATTTAATAAAACGTATAATGGTTTTACTTGGTGGACGAGCTGCTGAAGAACTCATCTTTGGAAAAGATTTTATCACAACTGGGGCTTACAATGATCTTCAAAATTCAACTAAAATAATAATGGATATGATAACAAAATTTGGGATGGGAGAAACACTAGGTCTTCTCAACGTAGATGATTCTATGATAAATAATATAGATATTAAAACAAAAATTTTAGAAGAATGTAAAAATACTACAAACATAATATACGATAATGTTAAATCTACTCTATTAGAAAATGAGACAAGTTTAAATCTTATTTCTAATTTACTACTTTCTAGTGAAACACTTTATGAAAAAGATATATTAACAATATTAAAGGAGACAGCTTATGAACTGACC
>JBGUER010000215.1:0-3539 GCA_041821285.1 Clostridiaceae bacterium | reverse complement strand
AAATGAATAAAAAAGTATTGATTATTGGAGGAGTTGCAGGAGGTGCATCTTGCGCTGCTAGACTTAGAAGGCTAGATGAAAAAGTTGAAATTATTATGTTTGAAAAAGGTGAATATATATCTTTTGCAAATTGTGGACTTCCATATCATATAGGAGGAACTATAGAAGAAAGAGAAAAACTTTTAGTTCAAACACCAGAGGCTATGAAGGCTAGATTTAATATTGACGTAAGAGTTAAAAATGAAGTAATTAAAATAGATACAAAAAACAAATCTGTAAAGGTTAAAAATGAAAAAGGAGAATATGATGAAAGTTATGATTATTTAGTTTTATCTCCTGGTGCTAAACCTTTTGTTCCTAAAGAAGCTTCAATAGAAAGCGATAAGATATTTACTTTAAGAACAGTTCCAGATACTGATAGAATAGTGGAATTTATTAAAGATAAAAAACCTAAGAATGCTGTAGTTATTGGTGGAGGATATATCGGAGTTGAAATGGCGGAAAACCTGACTGAAAAAGGGATAAATGTAACTTTGGTTGAGGCTGCACCTCATATTATGGCTCCATTTGATTCAGATATGATAACACTTGGTGAAAAAGAACTTGAGGAAAATGGTGTTAAAGTTATTTTAAATAATGCTGTATCTGAATTTTATGATGAAAAAGATAAATTAAAGCTTAAGTTTAAAAATGGTGAAGAAGTTGAAACTGACTTTGTGGTTTTGGCTATAGGTGTAAAACCAGATACTGAATTTTTAAAAAATACAGGAATTGAACTTGCTGAAAGAGGACATATTAAAGTTGATAGCAATTTAAACACCAGTGTAGATGGAATATACGCTGCAGGAGATGCTGTAGAAGTTACTGACTATGTTAATGGTACTAAAGCATATATCCCGCTTGCAGGGCCTGCTAATAAGATGGGAAGGATAATAGCTGATAATATATCTGGTATTAAATCAGAATATAAAGGAACTCTTGGTACATCTATTATTAAAATATTTTCTTTAACAGGTGCTACAACTGGTAATAATGAGAGAACTCTTAAGAGAAACAATATACCTTATAAGGTAATATATGCTCACCCCGCTTCTCATGCTTCATATTACCCAGGTGGAAATCCACTTACTATAAAATTAATATTCAACATGGAAGGAGATATATTAGGATCTCAGATATTTGGATATGATGGCGTAGATAAAAGAATTGATGATATAGCAGCAGTTATTAGATTAAAAGGAAAAGTAGAGGACTTAATAGAACTTGAACTTGCTTATGCACCTCCATATTCCTCAGCTAAAGATCCTGTAAATATGGCAGGATATATAGCAGAAAATGTAATATTTAATAAAAATGAAGTTATTTTACCAGAGGATATAGACAAGAGGGATAAAGAAAAAACATTTATCCTTGATGTAAGAACTGATTTAGAATTTGAAACTGGATATATAGATGGTGCTTATAATATAGATGTAAATGAAATAAGAGATAGATTAGATGAAATTCCAAAAGATAAAGAAATATATGTATATTGCAAAGTGGGCTTAAGAGGATACATAGCCACTAGAATACTTCTTCAAAATGGATTTAAGGTTAAGAACTTAACAGGAGGATATGAAACATATACAGCCTCTAAATTTGTACCTAAAGGATTTGATAATGATAGTTCTTTTAATAAAGAAGTTAAAGAAGAAGTTGCAATTACAGATTACCAAGTTAACAGAGAATTAGATGCTTGTGGATTATGTTGTCCAGGTCCTTTAATGCAAGTTGGTAATTGTATGGCAGATATGAAAGATGGCGAAATATTAAAAGTTAAGGCTTCTGACCCAGGATTTTTTGAAGATATTAAAGCTTGGTGTAAAAATACATCGAATGAGCTTTTAGATATTACTAAAAATGGTGGCAATATAGTTGCAATGATAAAAAAAGGAACAAAGGTAGAAAATCAAGTTTTAGCAAAACCTCTTGATAATAAAACTATGGTGGTATTTAGTGGAGATCTAGATAAAGCTATTGCATCATTTATTATTGCAAATGGAGCGGCCTCTATGGGTAAAAAAGTAACAATGTTCTTTACTTTCTGGGGACTTAATATATTAAGAAAAAATGAGAAAGTAAATGTAAAAAAGGATTTTATGGGTAAGATGTTTGGCTTTATGATGCCAAGGGGATCTAAAAAACTTCAGCTTTCCAATATGAATATGGGTGGTATGGGAGCTAAGATGATTAGAAAACTTATGAAGGATAAAAATGTAACATCTTTAGAAGATTTAATAAAATCTGCAATGGATAGTAATGTAGAAGTAGTAGCTTGCCAAATGTCTATGGACCTTATGGGAATAACCCAAGATGAGTTAATAGACGGAGTTAAAATTGGTGGAGTTGGATATTATCTTGGTGAAGCAGAAGAATCAAATGTAAATTTATTTATATAGGTAAAAACATGAAATGTTATTATAGGTAAAAACATGAAATGTTATTATAGGTAAAAACATGAAATGTTATTATAGGTAAAACGAAAATCATTGTTAATTTTCATAAGTAATAATATGAACAATTTTTAAATAGAGAAGCCGTAAGGCTTCTTTGTTCTTTTAAAATAGGGTATAATAATAGGGTGGATAAGATACATTAGTTTTTGGGGAGGGCAAAATGGGAAATAGAAAATGGAATGGATTTTTATATCCTTATAAGCAGGCGACTGAAGAATTAAAACTTAAATTTAAAAGTATAAGAAATGAATATAGAGGGAAAAATGAATATTCACCAATAGAATTTGTAACTGGAAGAGTAAAAGAAATATCTAGTATCCTTGAAAAGGCAAAAAAACTTGATATTCCGTTGGATAGGTTAGAATGGGAAATGGAAGACATAACTGGAATAAGAATAATGTGTCAGTTTGTGGACGATATAGATAAGGTAGTTGAAATAATAAGAAATAGAAAAGATATGGAACTTATATATGAAAAAGATTATATTGAAAATGTAAAAGCTAGTGGATATAGAAGCTACCATATTATTATTAAATATCCTGTTAATTTAGCAGAGGGAACAAGAGAAATTTTAGCTGAAATTCAAATTAGGACACTTGCTATGAATTTTTGGGCTACAATAGAACATTCATTAAATTATAAATACAAACATAATTTGCCTGAATCCTTAAAAATAAAACTAAAAAATGCCGCAGATACCGCATATCAATTAGATGAGATTATGTATGAGATAAAAGATGATATTAGAGATGCTCAAAAATTATTTGAGATAAAATCATCTTTAGTTTCTAAAATAATGAATAATGTTTTAACTTTGTCTTCTATTGGAAAGAAAATAGAGTCCTTAAGATATGAAACAGAACTTAGTAGGATTTTAGATGAAGGGGAAGTTAAAGAATTAAAAAATTTGCTTATGTCAACTGAAAAAGCTATAGATAAATATAATAAATAAGACTCTCTTTTGAACTGACCCCAATAAGTTAGACCTAAAAAATCTAACTTATTGGAGGTCAGTTTTTTAATGGCAAAATATAGTTTTGAATT
>JBGUER010000214.1:0-3541 GCA_041821285.1 Clostridiaceae bacterium | reverse complement strand
AGAAATTTTATTTTTCCAAGAAATAAATAATTTCCTAAACATTTGACATCTCCTTTCTTTAATTTATTTTTATAATCTCAACATCATAATAAATCAAAACAATGTGATAATTATGTAACAAATACATTATACAGATATAATTACATAAAATGCAAAAAAAAAAAAAACGACATTATTCTACAATAATTTTGAATAAAGAAAACCATAGAGAAGAAAATATAATAAAATTAGGATAAGCAATGTGTTTTTTTTTTACAGGAGAAAATAAGGAAGACATTTGATGGTATAATATAAAATAAAAAAGATAACATATGGACATATAGTATGTAGAAAGTGAGATTATATGATTTCGTTAATAGTAGCTGTTTCTAAAAATAATGTAATAGGAAAAGATAAAAAGATGTTGTGGGATATTCCTATAGATATGAAAAGATTTAAAGAGATGACAACAGGTCATATCATTGTTATGGGAAGAAAAACTTTTGAAAGTTTGCCTTATGTTTTACCTAATAGGAAACACATAGTTATAACCAGAAATCAGGATTATAAAATAGATGACAAAAGAGTAATAGTAAAGCATAGTATAAAAGAAACATTAGAGGAAATAAGAGATTTAGAAGAAGAGGTATTTATAATAGGTGGAGGAGAAATTTATAAGGAATTCATAATCTACGCTGATAAATTATATTTAACAAGAGTAAAGGAATGCTTCCAAGGTGACACATATTTTTATTTTGATAATAAAAATTGGGAGGAAATATATAAAGAAGAAAAAGAAAATATATGTTTTTTTGAATATAAGAAACCACCTAGAGTTTGATAATTCTAAGTGGTTTTTGATTTATAGTATAGACTTTATTATTGTTACAATACTAATAATTATAAGAAGGAAAAGAACTATTTTTTTAAAATATTTGTCTGGTATTTTATTAGATATAAAAAGTCCTAAAAAAGAACCTAGTAGTAATGGTAAAAAAATTATAGCAAATATAGATACCATATCAGTAGAAAGTAAATTATCAATAGCGAATACGATTATTGTTAATCCATTTGTTATAAGGGCATATAATGCCAAGTTAGCTCTAAATTCATTTTTATCACAACCTTCATTACTTAAAAATAAAACTATTGGTGGACCGCTTATAGATACACTTCCGTTTAAAACCCCACTTATAAAACCTGTTAATCCATAAGAAAGATTTTTCCTTTTAAATTTAATTTTATACCCTTTGGCCATAGAAATAGAAGTTATTAATATTAATATTCCAACTATAAGTTTAAGTAATTCAGGATCTATAGTATTTAATCCAAATACACCAATAGGAATTCCTAAAATTCCGAATAATATCATTAACCAAACATTTCGTATATTAATGAAATGTTTGGTTGAATATACAACTATTATATTATTAACAAAGCTACATATCACAACCATAGGAACTACTATTTTCATAGGAAAGAGGAAGGTTAATAAAGAAGCTGCCACTAATGCAAACCCAAAACTAGTGGCTCCTTGTACCACACTTGCAAAAAATATTATTAAAGCTGAAAATATTATTATGTATATATCCATTGATGAAAGACCCCTTGTACATTTTCTAGTATTCTTTTGTAATTATAGCACTTATCATTTTTAATAAAAAGAAGGCTATAAAACTAATTGACAGATTAGAAAAATAAGCATATATTATAATTAACATATGAATGATTGAACATATGAACATATAATTAAAAAAGGGGCCTGACCCCTGGGAGGAATTGTTATGGATAAAAATTGTGAGTTTGAAGTGTGTAAATGTAGTGTTATACATGAGGAAATAGTAGATAAGGTTAAAAAAAATATAATAGATGATGATACGGCTTTTAAATTAGCTGATTTTTATAAAATATTTGCAGATAGTACTAGGGTTAAAATATTAGATGCTTTGCTTATTTCAGAAATGTGTGTTTGTGACATAGCAAATCTATTAGGAATGAGTCAATCCGCTATATCTCACCAGCTTAAAGTTCTTAAGCTATCTAATTTAGTTAAACTAAGAAAAGAAGGAAAGGTTGTTTTTTATTTTTTAGCAGATGACCATATAAAGCTTATATTAAATCAGGGATTAGATCACGTAAGAGAATAAATTCTAAGGGGGATAATATGAAAAGAGAGATAATATTAAATAATTTAGATTGTGCAAATTGTGCTCAAAAGATAGAAAACCAAGTAAAAAAAATAGAAGAAATAGAAGCTTCTAATTTAAATTTTGTAGCTAAAAAGCTAGTTATAGAAGTAAAAGATTTAAGTAAAATAGATATTATAGAAGATAAAATAAAAAATATAGTTAAAAAAACAGAGCCTGATGTAGAAGTTATTTTTGAAGGTAAAAAAACTAAAATGAAAAAGCCTTATAAAAATAGAAAAGAAGAAATAATATTAGGTGTAAGTATAATTCTGTATTTTGTAGCTTTTTTATTAAAATTAAATGAAGTTTTGCAAATAGTGTTATTCACTATAACTTATCTTTTAGTTGGCTATGAAGTTTTACTAAAATCCTTTAGAAATATTTTAAAAGGCGAAATATTTGATGAAAATTTCTTAATGAGTGTGGCTACTATAGGAGCTTTTGCAATAAAACAATATCCTGAAGCTGCCGCAGTTATGTTATTTTACCAAATAGGTGAATACATTCAAGGATTGGCAGTAAAAAAATCCAGAAAATCTATAGCTTCTCTTATGGATATAAGACCTGATTACGCAAACTTAAAACAAGGTATTTTAATAAAAAAGGTATCACCAAAAGATGTAAAAATAGATGATTTGATAATAGTAAAACCAGGAGAAAAAATTCCATTAGACGGAATAGTGGTTGATGGGAAATCTATGGTAGATAGCTCTGCTTTAACTGGTGAATCAAAACTTAAACAGCTTAAAATAGGTGATGATGCTTTAAGTGGATTTATAAATAAAAATGGTGTTTTAACTATTAAAGTTACAAAAAACTTTGGAGAATCCACTGTTTCAAAAATACTAGACTTAGTTGAACATGCTAGCAGTAAAAAGGCTAAAACTGAAAATTTTATAACTAAATTTGCCAAGATATATACACCTGTAGTTGTGTTTATAGCAGTTGGTTTAGCAATAATTCCTCCATTTATATTACAAATTGGAGTTTTCCAAGATTGGTTTTATAGAGCTTTAATATTCCTTGTTATATCTTGTCCTTGCGCCCTTGTTATTTCTATTCCTCTAGGATTCTTTGGTGGAATAGGAGCAGCTTCAAAGCATGGAATACTAGTTAAAGGAAGTAATTATTTAGAATCATTAAATCAAGTAGAAATAGTTGTGTTTGACAAAACAGGAACACTTACTAAGGGGACATTTAAAGTAAATAAAATAGAAGCAAAAAATAAGTTTAAAGAAGATGAATTATTAGAATATGTAGCCTACGCTGAAAACTATTCAAACCACCCTATAGCTAAATCTATTTTAGAAGCTTATGAAAAAAATGTGGACAGAACAAAAATAGAAGATCATGAAGAAATAGAAGGTTATGGT
>JBGUER010000213.1:0-3574 GCA_041821285.1 Clostridiaceae bacterium | reverse complement strand
GATACTTATAAAACTGTAATATAAATACATTCAGAAATTTATTTAGAAATTCCGGACATTTAATGTTGCAATTTTTAATCTTTAATCACAAATCAAATAAATTTGAATAGAATGGATAATAAATATATAATGGAGGATATTAATGAAAATTAATAATAGATTAAATAGAATTGGTGAATATGGATTCAAAAACCTACAAAAAATTAAAAATGATTTGCTTGATAAAGGTATGACAATATATGATTTTGGTGTAGGTGACCCAGACCTTAATATAAATATAAATATCATTGAAGCTTTACAAGATGCTCTAAAATATGATAAATTTAATAAATATCCACCTTATGAAGGAATTTTAGATTTAAAAAAGGAAATTAGAAACTATTATAGAAACTTATACGACGTAGATTTGGATTTAGATGAAATATTAATAACGCTAGGTGCAAAAGAGGCATTAGCTTATATTATTCCGGCTTTATGTGATGATGACGATAATATTATTATCACAAACCCAGGATACCCAGTTTATGAAAATGCATCTAAGATATGGGGAGTTAATCCTTTTAAGTGTCCTATAAAAGAACATAGAAACTATCTCCCTAATTTAAAGAATATTTGTGAAGAAATATTAAAATCTTCTAAAGCATTTATTGTGAATTACCCTAATAATCCTACTGGTGCTTGTGCAAATTTTGATTTTTTTAATGAATTTAGATCTTTATGCAATAAATATGATATCATAGCTATAAATGATGGTGCCTACAATGAAATAACTAAAGTTCCTATTAGTATACTTCAAGGGGACAAGGATAAAAAATCTGTTGAAATAGGAAGTTTCTCTAAAATATTTAATATGACAGGTTTTAGATTAGGTTATGTTGTTGGGAATAAATATGTTATAAAATCTTTACTTAAAATCAAAGCCAATTTAGATTCAGGTGTATTTAGTCCTATTCAACATTCTGGAATAACAGCTTTAAAGCTTGGTGATAAATATATGGAAAGTATTTTCAATATATATACCACAAGAAAAACTATTTTGAAATCTATCTTAAATAAAAAGGGAATAAAGTATTTTGATGGAGAAGGTACATTCTATTTATGGTGTTTAACTCCTTTAAATTATACTACAGATGAATTTTGCCAAGAACTTTTAAATAATTATGGTATAATAGTTACGCCAGGCTATGTGTTTGGTTATTTAGGATATGGTTATTTCAGAATATCACTTACGCTAGAAAAAGAATTAATAGAAAAATCTTTTTCTAAATTAAAAAATTATAACTGATTACTTTGAATTATTTATTTGTTATAATAAGATTAGTTCAATTAAAAATAGAGAGGATGAGATTATGATTAATAGTATGACTGGATTTGGTCGTGGAAACTTTGATACTATAAAAAGAGGTTTCACTGTTGAAATAAAAAGTGTGAATCATAGGTATCTTGATATAAATATAAGAATGCCAAAATCAATAATATCTTTGGAAAGCAATATACGAAAAAGAATTCAAGAAAAAGTAAACAGAGGTAAGATAGACGTTTTTGTTACCCAAACAATTTATAGTAAAGAAGATGTAGTCGCAAAATTTAATTCTAGCTTAGCAGATAGCTATATAAATTGTTTAAATGAAATAAAAGAAAGATACACTGTTCGAGATGATATATCCGTTACATCCATATCTAGAATTCCAGATGTTATTACCCTAGAAGAGAAAGAAGAAGATATTTCTGTTATCTGGGAAGTTTTAGATAAAGCATTAGATGAATCTCTTGAATCATTGTGTGCTATGAGATTAGTTGAAGGTGAAAAACTAAAACAAGATATTATTAAAAAAACAGAAAGTATTTATAACAAAGTCTTAACCATTGAAAAAATGGCTCCTGATGTAGTTACATCATATAAAGAAAAACTTGAAAATAGAATAAAAGATTTATTAGAAAATACAGAATTAGATGAAAATAGGTTAGAAATGGAGGTTGCTGTTTTTTCTGATAAGGCTTGTATAGATGAAGAAATAGTTAGACTTAAAAGTCATATTAGTCAAATTAATGAAACTTTAAATGTAAATGATCCTATTGGTAGAAAATTAGATTTTATAATTCAAGAAGTAAATAGAGAAATCAATACTATTGGTTCTAAAGCTAATAATTTAAATATTACTAAACTTGTTTTAGAAGTAAAAACTGAAGTAGAAAAAATAAGAGAACAAATTCAAAATTTAGAATAATAAGGAGGGTAACATGGGAATAAAATTAATAAACATAGGATTTGGGAATATAGTATCTGCAAATAGATTAGTTGCAATCGTAAGCCCTGAGTCTGCCCCAATTAAAAGAATAATTCAAGAAGCTCGCGAACGTGGAATGTTAATTGATGCAACTTATGGAAGACGAACTAGAGCCGTTATTATAACTGATTCAGATCATATAGTCTTATCTGCTGTTCAACCAGAAACTGTAGCACATAGATTATCATCAAAGGATGTTGAACAAGATGAGGTATTAGATTAATGAAAAAAGATGGATTACTAATAGTTATATCAGGTCCTTCTGGTGCAGGAAAAGGGACTATTTGTAAGGAATTATTAAAAAATAATGATGATTTATATTTATCAGTTTCATTAACTACAAGAAATCCACGAAAAGGTGAAGAAGAAGGAAAAAATTATTATTTCACCTCTAAAGATAATTTTCAAAAATATATTGAAAAAAATGATCTTTTAGAGTATGCTTCTGTATATGGCAATTACTATGGTACTCCTAAAAGTGTTGTATCAAAAATGTTGAAAGAAGGTAAAAATGTTATTTTGGAGATAGATATTCAAGGTGCTCTCAAGGTAAAAGAAAATTTTTCTGAAGGCGTCTTTATATTTATTCTGCCTCCATCCATGGATGAATTAAAACAAAGAATAATAAATAGAGGTAGTGAGACTCCAGAGTCTTTAATGACAAGATTTAAATCAGCATATAAAGAGATAAATTATGTATCAAAATATAATTATGCCGTGGTAAATGACCAAGTTAAGGTGGCAGCTGAAAAAATAGAATCTATTATCGCAGCTGAAAAATGTAGAGTAGATAGAATAAAAGAAAATATATTTGATTCAAAGGAGGGAATTATTCATGAACAATTCTATGATTAATCCATCAATAGTGGATTTACTTGAGAAAGTTGAAAATAGATACACATTAGTTACAGTAACATCAAAGAGGGCTAGACAATTAATTGAAGGGCAAAAGCCTTTATTAGATACTGATATAATAAAACCTGTTTCAATTGCTATAAATGAAATAAATGAAGACGCTCTTACTTATTGCAATACTTCGGATGAAGGAATATAACAATGAAAAAAACTATTATTTTAGGTGTAACTGGTGGAATAGCAGCTTACAAAGCATTAGATGTAGTAAGTAGGTTAAAAAAGTTAGACTTTGAAGTTATAGTTATTATGACAGACCATGCCAAAGAATTTGTAAATAAATTAAGTTTTCAAGTTTTATCTCAAAATAAAGTTTATGATGATATGTTTGAAGAACCAAATGCTTATGAAATAAATCATATTTCTTTAGCAAA
>JBGUER010000212.1:0-3622 GCA_041821285.1 Clostridiaceae bacterium | reverse complement strand
CTAAAGTTTCGTTTTCTCCAACCTTTATCTCTGACATCAATATCCCTCCCTCCGCTAGCTCAATTTAATTTTTAATAAATTAAATGCAGCCAATGGGTATCAAAATAGCACACTATATATTATACAATAATTTCTTATAAACTGTCAAGAATTTAGTCAATTTAAGACCAATTTAATATTTCACCGCCAATTAAATGAAAATGGATATGTTTAACTGTTTGGCCAGCGTCTTCTCCACAATTTGTAATAATCCTATAGCCACTATCATATACTTTTAAAATTTTAGCTATATCTTTTGCTTTTTCAAATATATAACTAATTATTTCTTTTTCTTCTTCCCCTACTTCATTTAAACTATTTATATGCATTTTAGGTACAATCAACACATGAACTTTTGCTATTTTATTTAAATCTTCAAAGCATATTATTTTTTCATCCTCATATATCTTTTTAGCTGGAATTTCTCCATTTACAATTTTACAAAATATACAATCTTCCAAAATGTCACCTCCCATTATTTATATTCAACATACATTTTAAATATCCTTTAATAATCCTACAACTTTTAAATTTTCACTTTTCACTATTTCTACTTTCAATATCTTATGGGTTATATCCTTTTCAGCCTCTACAAAAACCTTAATATAATTAGGAGTATACCCACAATAAATGTTATTTTCAACTTTCTCTTCAAATAAAACTGGGAATGTTTTTCCAATAAATTTATCTATATATAAACTTTCATTTTCTTCATTTAATTTTATTATTTTCTTGCTTCTTTCTTCTTTAACTACTCCATTCACTTGATCTTTTAGTAAAGCTGCTTTTGTACCTTCCCTTATACTATATTTAAAAGTATGAGTTTTGGATAATTTTGTCTTCTTTAAAAATTCATATGTTTCATTAAATTCTTCACTGCTTTCACCTGGAAATCCAACTATAATATCCGTTGTTATAGCTACATCTTTAATTTCTTCTCTTAATTTTGAAACTACATCTTCATAAAATAAAACAGAATAATGTCTATTCATTCTTTTTAATGTTAGGTCACTACCTGATTGTAGTGAAATATGAAAATGAGGACATAATTTCTTTATTTTTGATACCTCTTCTATATTTTCATCACTAAAAAATTCAGGATCTATAGACCCTATTCTTATCCTCTCTATTCCATTAACATCACTTACCATTTTTATAACATCTAACAAGCTTATATTTCCTTCTAAATCCTTACCATAAGAAGATATATTTATTCCCGATAATATTATTTCTTTAAATCCATTTTTAGCTAGATTTCTAACTTCTTTTTCTATCTTTAACATATCTTTGCTGCAAGAGGCACCTCTTGCATAAGGAATCAAACAATAAGAACAAAATCTATTGCATCCATCTTGAATTTTTAAAAAAGCTCTGGTTTTAGATTGATATTCCTCTATACTTAAATCATCAAACTTTTTATCTTTTAATACCTCTTGAACCTGAACTATCTGTTTTTTCTCTGAAATAGCTTTGTTTACATAATATACTATCTCACTCTTATTCCTATTTCCTAAAACTACATCTACACCAGGTATTTTAGAAACTTCATCAGGCTTTATCTGAGAATAGCAACCTACTACAGCTATAGTGGACTTTTCATTCAATTTTCTAGCCTTATGTATCGCTTGCCTAGATTTTTTATCTCCTGCATTAGTTACAGTACATGTATTTATAACATATACATCTGCTATATCATTAAAATCCACTATGGTATAACCATTTTTAATAAAACTCTCCATCATAGATTCTGTTTCATACACATTCACTCTACAACCTAAGGTTGAAAAAGCAACTTTCATTATATTTTACCTCCAATATCCCCTATTTCATAAAGCACTATAGCAGCAGCAATAACTCCTGCAGTTTCAGTCCTTAATATTCTTGGTCCAAGTGTAACTATACTTGATTTTTGTTGTTCTAGAAGGTTTATTTCCTCTTCCTCAAATCCGCCTTCAGGGCCTATTATTATAGCTACCTTTTTTATACTTATATCTTTTTTCTCTAAAAATAATTTTTTTATTCCATATTCTTCTTTATTTTCATAAGGAACTATTATAACATCATACTCTTTTAATTTTGATAGCATATCACTAAATGATATTTTAGAATTTACCCATGGAATTATAGACCTTTTACTTTGCTTTGCTGCTTCCTTAGAAATTTTATTTAATCTTTCTAATTTTCTCGATTCATCTTTTTCGCCCTTTACTATCACTCTTTTAGTCTCTACTAAATAAAAATCATTTATTCCTACTTCTACGCCCTTTTGAACTATATAATCTAATTTACTTCCTTTAGGAATACCTTGAAATAAAGTCACCGATATATTACTTTCATTGCTTATTGAATATTTTTCTTTAAGACATACCTTAACTTGAGTTTTATCTATCTCTAAAATTTCTCCTAAATATTCTAATCCATTACTATTATTTATCAAAACTTCATCAGATGGTTTAAGTCTCAATACCTTATATATATGTTTTACATCTTCTCCATATATTATAGCAATGTCATCATTTATATTATTTTGTTCTACAAAAAATTTATGCATATTAATCTCCATTATATGTAGTTTCTATTTCTACCCATTCTCCCATTTCCTTAACATTTAGTATAGTATAATTTGATTTTTCAATTTTATCTATTACGTCTTGTTTTCTTTCATTTATTATACCAGATGCTATAAAAACGCCTTTATCTTTTAAATAATATTTAACTTCATCTAGTAATAAAATAATAACATCTGCTATTATATTAGCCACAACTATGTCCGCTTTGCCTTTAACTACTTCCATTAAATCTCCACATTTTACATCTACATTTTCTACTTTATTTAATTTTATATTTTCTATCGCTGCATCAACTGCTATTTTATCTAAATCCACAGCCTTAACTTCATATGCTCCTAATTTAGATGCACATATAGCAAGTATTCCTGAACCTGTTCCTATATCAAATACTGTTTTATCATTCTCTATATGTCTTTCTAGAGCTTCTATGCACATCTTGGTAGTTTCATGTGTTCCTGTACCAAAAGCCATTCCTGGGTCCATCTCTATCACTATATCGCCATGTTGTTTTTCGTATTCTTCCCACATAGGTTTTATTATAATACTATTACCTACCTTTGTTGTTTTGTAAAACTTTTTCCAATTATTAGCCCAATCTTCTTGATATACATCTTTAACTAGTATCTTGCCTTCTCCTATTTCAAACCCAGCGTTTTTAATTTCCTCTAACTTATTGAAAAAATAATTATATAGATACTCTTTATCATCATTACTATTAAAATATCCTGTAACCACTGCAGCTTTACCTTTATATTCTAATATATTTATATCTAAAAAATCCCATGTTAATGGGCCTTGTTCTCTTCCTAATATATCTTCAGGGTCTTCTATGGAAACTCCGTCCACATCCAAGCCATAAAATATTCCTGTCACTATTTCCACTGCCGAACTTTTAGTTATTACCTTGACTTCTATCCAATCGTTATTCATAAACACTCCACCTTTTTTAATACATTTATTAATTTCTATTCATATTATAAAGATATTTTATTTATTTTGCTAGGAAAAATTAA
>JBGUER010000211.1:0-3701 GCA_041821285.1 Clostridiaceae bacterium | reverse complement strand
GATTCTCAAAATTTTTTATTATTAAATCACATATATTTTTTAAATTAGATCTACTATTAATTTTAGGTAGTAATATCAAAAATTCATCACCACTCATTCTTGCAACCATTCCAAAATCTCCTACACAGGATTTCATTAATTCAGAGATTATTATTAATAGTATATCGCCATAATTGTGTCCAAAGCTATTATTAATTTCATTGAAATTATCCACATCAATAAAAATCACAGCTCCTTCATTATGGCTAATTATTGATTCTTTAATAGCTTTTTCTAACTCATACTCAAAATAAATATTGTTAGGTAATTTTGTTAACCTATCGTGATATGTCATGTACATTATTTGTTCATCTGTAGCTTTTTTTTCATTAATTGATTCAAGCATAACTTTATATTTTTGTTTATCATTTAATTTTAGTAAATCCAAATTACTATATTCTAAACCTTGTGAGCCCACTAATTTATTCATAAATATTTCCTTTCAACACTACTCTATAAGTCCTAACTTTTTTATAACTTTAATAAGTTTGTCAGCATCAATTGGCTTTGCTGCGAAAGCTTCACAGCCCAATTCATATGCACTATTTATTGTCTCTGTATCATTAAGTGCTGTGGTCATTATTACTTTTACTTTTTGAGATTCTTCAACTTTATTTTGTTTTTCAATACTTCTAATGGTTTTAAGAACTTTTATTCCATCAACCTTTGGCATCATAATATCAAGACATATTAACTCATATGGCTTATTTTCATCCATTGCTAATAAAAATGCATCTAAAGTCTCTATTCCATTAACCGTAAAATCGCATTCTCCATAAGTTTCTAATACTTTTAATATATATTTTCTACTTGCTAAATCATCTTCTGCTATAAGAATTCTCATTTAAAACACCTCTATTTTCATATTTTCATCTGTTGTCTATCAATAATTATAGTTCCTGTTCTTACATCAACTTCTACAGTCCTACTATAATAACCTCCTGTATTAGAAGAATCAA
This sequence comes from Clostridiaceae bacterium, assembly GCA_041821285.1. Classification (GTDB taxonomy): domain Bacteria; phylum Bacillota; class Clostridia; order Clostridiales; family Clostridiaceae; genus JAJBWD01. Next base: position 2,703 of record JBGUER010000211.1, on the reverse strand, counting down.
ACTCAATACCATTTTCATTAAGTATACTTTCAATTTTAACAATATTTTTTAATCCAACATTAAATATATCATCCTTTCGCCTAGATAATGCTCCACCGAAAAGTGATACTTTATAATACTTTTTATTAAAGGAATATCCGCCACATATTTCATTAAAAAGTTTTGGCAGAGCAGTATCTGCAAAATATCCAATCTTCGATGTATTATTTTCATTTTTGTTTATTCTTGAATCAGGTAAAGCTATATGAACCATACCAAGCTTTTTTAACATTGGAGAATATATTACAACAGCGACACAAGAACCAAGTGCATAAGTTTTAATTATATCTTCTTCATTATGGGATACTTCATATTCACCAATTCCTATTACTTTTATCATGTATTACCCCTCACTTATTATTGAAGAACTATTCCTTTCTATAAACTGAAGGCATAATATATTTATATTTATTATTACTAAAGCTTATAGATTCAGAATGTCCTATAAATAAATATCCACCCGGTTCTGTCCAATCATAAAATTTATTAATAAGTTTTTCTTTAGTCTTATTATCAAAATATATCATTACATTTCTACAGAATATAACATGAAATTTCTTTTTAAAGGGGAATGCTTCATTCATAAGATTAAATCTTCTAAATATTACTTCTTTTTTTATAGAATCCATTATACTACTTCTATCTTTATTATATTTTTTAAAATATAATCTTTTCCAACTATTAGATATGTTTTGAATTTTTTCATTATCGTATATACCTTGGGTTGCAATATTTAGTACATCTGCTGATATATCAGTTGCTAGAATTTTTGTGTCCCAACTTACTTTATTCATCCCTAAATAATCTGATATTATCATAGCAAGAGTATATGCTTCTTCACCTGATGAACATCCTGCACTCCATATGCGCATATTATTATTTACTTTATCACTCTTAATTAAATATGGCAATACTGTATTCTTAAAAAATTCAAAGTGTTGTGGTTCTCTCATAAAAAAAGTGTAATTTGTAGTTACTTTATTTAATAATTCTCCTGCTGCTTTTCCGGTTTTATCTTTAATCAAATAATTATAATACTCAGAGAAACTATTGAAATTTCTCTGAGTTAGTATTTTCTGGAGTCTTCCTTGAATCAATAACTTTTTTTCAAATAGATTTACCCCGTAACTAGATTTTACAAAACTTGCAAGCTTTATAAATTCATCTTCTTTAATATCTATCATTTTTTGCCTCTAATACTTTCCAAAATCATTATCATCAAGAGATATACTTATTGGTGAAGTTTTATTTGCAGAAACTTGATCATAAGATGGTTTAAAATCTTTATCTATTTCTTTATTAGATAACATATTTTGAATCCTACTTAACATATTTTCATCTATATCTTTATATGTGTTTGAAGACATATTTCCTTTTTTTAATGTAAATCTCTCTATTCGGTCCTTTACAAGAACTGATTGACTTGACAATTCCTCTGAAGCTGACGCACTCTCCTCTGCTGTTGCAGTATTTGTTTGTATAACCTTTGATACTTCTTCTATAGCCTGGTTAATCTGTCCTATAGCACTTGCCTGATCATTAGATGCTATGGCTATTCCATTAACAATATTAGCTACACCATTTATATTTTCTGTTACCTTATTTAACGCTTCTGCTGTAAGTTCTGTAATTTTCTTTCCTTCTTCAGCTTTTTTAATAGATGTTTCTATCATTCCAGTAGTCTCTTTTGCTGCCTTTGCACTTCTTGCTGCAAGATTTCTAACTTCCTCTGCAACTACTGCAAATCCCTTACCATGTTGTCCCGCTCTTGCCGCTTCAACTGCTGCATTTAATGCAAGTATATTAGTTTGAAATGCTATATCATCTATTACTTTTATTATCTTTGATATATTAGTAGAAGATACATTTATTTCTTCCATAGCTTTAAGAACATCCTGCATCTGTTTATTACCTTCGCCTGCATCTTTTTTTACAGATTCAGCCATTTCATTTGCTTTACTACCATTGCTAGCATTTTCTTTTGTTTGTGCTGCTACTTCTGTAACAGAAGCTGTAATTTCTTCAACGGAAGCTGCCTGTTCTGTGGAACCTTGAGATAATGATTGACTAGAATCGGATACTTGTTTTGAACCAGCAGCTACCTGCTCTACAGCAGTATCTATTTCTGAAAGTGTTTCATTAAAAGACTGAATAATCTTATTAGTGGATTCTTTAAGTTCTCTATAGTCTCCAAGATAATTTCCTTTAATCTCAACATCTAAATTACCTTTTGCCATTTCTTTAAGAACATTTGAAGTTTCTTCAATATATTCATAAACTCCTTTATTTAAAAGATTTAATGCATCTTTAATTTTAGCCATATCGCCTTTATAATTACCTTCTACACTCTCTTGCAGACTCCCTTTTGCCATTTCTAGTAAAACTTCTTCAAATTCAGATACAGGTTTAGCTATTTCTTCAAGTATATTATTTATTCCTTCTATTATATTTTTATATATTCCTTGATGCTTTGAAACATCTGCTCTTACTTTTAAATTTCCTTCTGCGCCCGCTTCGTTAAGCATATTAACATCATCAACCATATTATATAATGAATCAAGAACGGCATTAATATTTTCCTTAACTTTTGTCCAATCACCCTTTGTATCATTAGTGACCTTATCCATCATTTTTCCTTTACCTATTCCATCATAATATTCTGAC
>JBGUER010000210.1:0-3722 GCA_041821285.1 Clostridiaceae bacterium | reverse complement strand
GCTATAAAAGGGGTACTGGTAGAGAAGGAAAAGAATTTAGAAAATAGTGATGTTTTGTTTAAAGACGTTATTCCAGTAAGTGCAATTAGTTCTCTTAAGGTATTTATATTTAATAAAAAGGATGTTATATGTGAAGAAATAAGTGAAATAATAAAAAAAGATAGTGTGAAGAGCAAAATGAAACAAGAAATAAATTCAGCTATAACTGGATTAAGCCCTATGATAGCTATGTTTATAAACAGTGACACTGTATATAATAAGATAATGGATGAGGGAGATAAATATCTTAAAGATGATAAAAATAAAGTAGAAGTTGCTTTAGGAATAAATTCACTAGTGGATAAATTAAATGAAAACAAAATATCTAGCATTCTTAAAGAAAGCCCTGAGGAAGGCAAATTAGATATAATAGAAAACATTTCTAATATGATAATAAATAATATTATTCAAGATGAAAATATGTTAGTTTTAGTAGAATCATTAGTAAATAAAATAGATTTAAATAGTACTTTAGATGATATTGCTAAGGACAGTAGTTCAAGCATTAAGGATAGAATATCAAGTGAAATTATTAAATCTATAAAAAACATTATATTTAAGGATGATTTAGAAGATAAAATAAATCCTATTATAGAACAAGGTGTGGAAAAGGCTTTAGATATAAATATTAGTGAAGTGGTTGCTGTAGAAAATAATATTATGGACTCTATGGAAGACAGCATAATAAATATATTTAATACATTTATTGAAAATAATGCAGGAAGCTTTATAGAAGCATTTAATATACCTAAAGTAGTTGAAAATAATATAAATTCTTTTGATATGGTTTTTGCAGAAAAGATAATAATGGATATAGCAAAAAAAGAATTAGCTGCAATAACTTGGCTAGGGGCTCTGCTTGGAGGAATGATAGGATTAATAGTTCCTATTTTAAGCGCAATATAAAAAGATAGGCTAAACTATTTTAATTAGTTTAGCCTATCTTAAATTTTTTAATTTGTAAGGTAAAGTTCCCCTATTCTATAAACATCTCCAGCACCTACAGTCATTAACAGGTCGCCTTCTTTTAAATTTTTATTTAGATAATCTAATATTTCATCAAAACTATGAAGATTTATACAATCTAAACCTTTATTTCTTAACTCATCACCTAAGATATTAGAACTTATTTTGCCATCATCTATTTCCCTTGCTGCATATATGTCAGCTAAAATAAGTTTATCACAATCATAAAAAGATTCTAAAAAATCATTGAATAAAGTTATGGTTCTAGAATAGGTATGAGGTTGAAATACACATATCACTCGCTTATGAGGATATTTTTTAGTAGCACTTAAAGTAGCTTTTATTTCAGTAGGATGATGGGCGTAATCATCTATTACTTTGACACCATTTTTTTCTCCCTTTAATTCAAACCTTCTATGGGTTCCATAAAAACCTTCAAGCCCTTCTATTATATATTTTTCATCTATGTTTAAAGCAATAGCTGAACTAGCCGCAGCTAGCGCATTTAAAATATTATATCTACCAGGTACATTTAAGTTTATTTTAAATAGTATTTTATCATTTTCAAACAAATCAAATGATGCACATCCATTAGAATTATAGGATATGTTTTTGGCTTTTATATTTCCTGCATCTATACCAAAGGATAAAATATTACAACTAATATTTTCAGATAATTTCATAAAACGGTTATCTTCCGCATTACCAATCAAATACCCTTCTTTAGGAATAAGTTTAGCAAATTTTAAAAATGTATTTTCAATATCTTCAATATCTTTATAAAAATCTAAATGATCTTCTTCGATATTTAAAATAACACCTATATATGGATAAAATTTCAGGAATGATGCTTTATATTCACAAGCCTCTGTAATAAAATATTCACTTTCTCCAGTTCTAACATTTCCATTTATTGCATCTAATTCACCACCAACTAAAATAGTAGGGTCAATATTTGCTTTAAGCGTAATCATAGAGAGCATTGAAGTGGTAGTAGTTTTCCCATGGGTTCCAGCTATAGCAACATTATATTTATGGTCTTTCATTATATCACCTAAGAATTCAGCTCTATCCATAGTAGTAATATTATTATTTATTCCGTACAATAATTCTGGATTATCATTTTGAACTGCGGCAGTATATATTATAAGGTCAGCTCTTTGTACATTTTTACTATCATGACCTATATATATTTTGGCACCTAAATTTTTAAGCTTATTAGTAATATGAGAGCTTTTCCAATCTGAACCAGATACTTTGAAACCTTTTTTTAATAGGATTTCTGCAAGTCCACTCATACTTATTCCACCTATTCCAATAAAATGTATATTTTTATCTGAATCTTTTATAAAATCAAAAGACAAAATAATCAACTCCTTCAATAAAATTAGTATCTTTTAATAATTATATACAATATTTAATGAAAAAAATACAATAATCACTAAAAAAGAAGAAAATTTAATAATTTCTATTGATTAAATAAATAATATATCATAAAATAAAGGGTGAATATTAAATTAAAAATCATGTATGAAAGTTCGTGAATTGAATAGGGGATTATATGAAAAAATATAGTAGAAATCAAAGAGTATCGGCAATAACTAAAATATTAATAGAAAATCCTAATAAAATAATAAACTTAAACTATTTTACATCTAAATTTAATGCAGCTAAATCTACAATAAGTGAGGATATTGTAATAGTAAAAGATACTTTTTCTTCATTTTCTATGGGAAAGGTGGAGACTGTATCTGGTGCAGCAGGGGGAGTTAAATATATTTGTGGCATAGATAAGAAAGACATTAAGGATTTTGCAGAAGAATTATGTTTATTAATAAATAAAAAAGATAGAATAATACCAGGAGATTTTTTGTATTTAACTGATGTTATGTGTGACCCCATAATAATTAGTAAGGCTGGCAGAATATTAGCAGCGCAGTTTAGTAATCTAGATATAGATTATGTTGTTACAGTAGAGACTAAGGGAATACCTTTAGCTTATGAAGTGGCAAGGATGCTAGGAGTAGAACTTATTATAGTAAGAAGACAAAGTATGGTTACTGAAGGTTCTACGGTTAGTATAAATTATGTGTCAGGATCAACTAAGGCACTTCAAACAATGACACTTTCTAAGAAATCTATGAAAGCAAAATCAAAATCAATTTTTATAGATGATTTTATGAAGGCTGGAGGAACAGCAATAGGGATAGTAAATTTATTGAAGGAATTTGATAGTGAGTTATTAGGTATTGGAGTTTTAATAGACAATATAGAAATGAAAAAAAAGTTAGTATCTGATTATATTTCGGTAGTTGAATTTAATGGATTTAATGAAAATAGAGAGGCAATATTACAAACATCAAGGTTTGTTAATGAAATTTAAGAAAATTTAAAAAAATTTAATATTTTTTCAAAAAAAAGAAGGAATAATAATAAATAGAGAGAATAGTATATTTAAGGTATGACACTTTAAGATATTTGTACCTAAGCATCATGGAGGTGGATTGTAAATGGAAATTACAGATGTAAGAATTAGAAAAATAGCTTCAGAGGGGAAAATGAAAGCTATAGTCTCAGTGACTTTTGATAATGAGTTTGTAGTACATGATATTAAAGTTATTGAAGGCCAAAATGGGTTATTTATAGCTATGCCAAGTAGGAAAACGCCAGATGGCGAATTCAAGGATATAGCACATCCGATAAATACTCAAACAAGA
>JBGUER010000209.1:0-3803 GCA_041821285.1 Clostridiaceae bacterium | reverse complement strand
ACCAAAAATACCTTTTTTAATCATACAAGCCCCCTGATAATATTTTAGTAATTTATCTAATACTTTACTTTGGTAATTCTATTTTAGGTTTATCTTTTGATCTTTTATATATAACCATTTTATTTCCTATTGCCTGAACTGGCTCACATTTAATTTTTTCACTAATTATTTGTATAGCCTCTTTGCTAGTTAAATCACTATTATTTAGAACTGCAATTTTTATAAGTTCTCTTGCCTCTAAAGCTTCTTCTAGTTGTTTTAGTAAATTTTCTTCAATACCGCCTTTACCTATATTAAAAATAGGGTTCATAGTATTAGCTAAGCTTCTCAAATAACTTCTTTGTTTACTAGTTAGCATAAATTACCTCCTTATATCATATATTCAAATTCAAAATTATTTAATCTAACTATTTCTTCATCTTGTATTCCCATAGATTTCAATTCGTCTAATATTCCCTTATTCTTTAAAACTTTATGAAAATATTTCAATGAATCATAATCATTTACATTTACACTATCTAGTAATCTATCTACAAAACTTCCTTCAATAATGAAAACTCTATTTTCTTCTTTAATAGTATAAGTAAATCTCTTATCTTCTTCTACATATCTATCAGCATCTTCTATAACTAATTCTTCTTTTGGAATAGTTACTAACACTTCAGCAACTTTCTTTATTAAATCAGATACTCCATTAGTTGTGACTGCAGACATTTTAAATACGTGATTATAACCCATTTTATTGATTTTAGTTTTGAAATTTTCAAATACTGAATCGTCATAGAGCATATCTGCTTTATTAGCTACTACAATTTGAGGGCGTTTTGAAAGTTTTTCACTATAATTTTTTAATTCTTCGTTTATTTTCATAAAATCATCAACAGGGTCTCTTCCTTCAATAGATGATATATCCACTAAATGAACAAGAAGCCTAGTTCTTTCTATATGTCTTAAAAATTCAAGACCTAATCCAACGCCTTCTGATGCGCCTTCTATTATTCCTGGAATGTCTGCCATTACAAAAGACTCTCCACCTGGTATCTTAACTACTCCTAAATTAGGCTTTAATGTAGTAAAATGATAATTAGCTATTTTAGGCGTTGCTTTTGAAACTACTGATAACAATGTTGACTTTCCAACATTTGGGAATCCTAGTAATCCTACATCTGCAATAAGTTTTAATTCAAGTAGTACAGTCTTTTCTTCCCCTGGCATACCAGGTTCTGCAAAGTTTGGTGCTTGCCTTGTAGGTGTTGCAAAATGGATATTACCTCTTCCTTTTCTTCCTCCCTTTGCAACTAAAAACTCATCACCTTCATGAGATATATCTGCCATTACCTTACCAGTTTCATAATCTTTTACTATTGTGCCTAAAGGAACCTTTATAATATAATTATCGCCTTTTTTACCCGAGCATTTAGCGCCACTACCATCTCCACCTTTTTCAGCTACATATTTTCTTTTATATGTAAGATCTAAAAGTGTAGACAAGGCTTTCTCACCAACAATAAAAACACTTCCACCGTCTCCGCCATCTCCTCCATCAGGACCACCATATGGAATATATTTTTCTCTTCTAAAGGAAGCAGAACCATTCCCTCCGTTTCCTGATTTTGTAAATATTTTAGCTTTATCTATAAACATAATATCACCTCTTATTCTTTCTATTTTTATCATAAATCTATAATTTTATCATAATAGTTTGAAAAGCACCCTAATTAGGGTGCTTTTACTATTCTGCTTGTTCTTCTATTATTTCAATAGGATAAACACTAGCTTTCTTCTTGTCTTTTCCCATTCTTTCATATTTAACTACACCATCAGCTTTAGCGAACAATGTATCATCTGAGCCTTTCCCTACGTTTGCTCCTGGATGAATTTTAGTTCCTCTTTGCCTAACTAATATGTTTCCAGCAAGAACGAATTCACCATCAGCACATTTAGCACCTAACCTTTTTGATTCACTATCTCTACCATTCTTTGAGCTACCTACTCCTTTTTTATGAGCAAATAACTGAAGGTTCATAACTAACATACAACTACACCTCCTCTTCAAGTATCTTTATATATTTACCGTAACTAATTTCCATACTTTTAAGCCCTAAGTTCATAGTTTTCAAAAGAACTTGACATTTTTCAATGTCCTCAATTGATTTTTCCTCTAAACTCATTGATAAATTTCCTTCTTCTATATTATAAGAAGCACTTATTTCTAAGACTTCTAAAATTCCAATTAGAATCGTTTGACTCACAGAAGATACTGCACTACATACAATATCAAGCCCTTCGTCATTAAAATCTGCATGACCTTTTATCTGGAAAGATACAAATAAATTAGATTTCTTCTTAAATACAACATTAATCATAATTATGCATTTATTTTTTCAATTTTAATTCTTGTAAATGGTTGTCTATGACCTTGTTTCTTTCTGTAATCTTCTTTTCTCTTGTATTTGAAAACTATTATCTTTTTAGATTTTCCTTGTTGAACTACTTTAGCTGTAACACTAGCTCCTTCAACAAAAGGTTTTCCAACAACTAAACTTCCGTCTTCCTTTTGAACTGCTAATAAATCTGTTAGTTCTATTGAAGAATTAACTTCTGCGTCTACTTTTTCAATTTGAAAAACATCGCCTTCTTCAACTTTATATTGTTTACCACCAGTCTTTATAACTGCGTACATAAAAACACCTCCTCAATCCAGTCTCGCCAAGCAAGGTACATATTAAAATGTTTAAAAACCCATTTTGAGCGGTCTACAGATGCAATTTTAACATAGTCGTTAAGATTTGTAAAGAAATAATATCTAATACTTTAAATAAAATTCTATTTCTTTTTCACTTAAAGTAAATTTAACTGTAAAATCTCCAACAAATTCAGAAAATCTTATAAATAAATTTTGTTTCTCTATGCCGATTTTTTCAATAAACTTATCTTTATCAATCTCTACTTGATTTTTATATATGCTATTTATTTCAATAAAAAACTTATCTGCTTTATTATTAGATTTAATCCTATTTTTTATTAATAATTCTAAATAACTTAATCTTAATCGTTTCCCACTACCTGAGCAAGCTTCGCAATCTTCTTCTATATAATAACTTAATGGAGTTGATTTTTTTCTTGTCATCTGAACTAAATTTAATTCTGTAAAAGGATATACTTTAGGTTTATTTTTATCGTTTAAAAAGCCTTCTTCAAGACTATTTAAAATTTTTTCTTTTTTTGAATCATCTTCTATATTGATAAAATCAATTAAAATAATACCACTTAAATTTCTTAATATAATTTGTTTAGCAATCTCTTTTGAAGCCTCTAAATTAGTTATATACGCAGTACTCTCTTTGGATTTTCCCTTTATATTTTTAGCTGAATTTACATCAATAACATACATAGCTTCTGTTTTATCTATTACTATGTTACCTCTACAAGGAAGTTCTATTTTTTTGTTCATTGTTTTTTTTATTTCTTCCTCTAAAGAATATTTTAAAAATATACTTTGATAGTTTTCATATAGTATTATATTACCTAAAAAATCTTTGTATTTTTTTACAGCTTCAGTTAATACCTGATAATCAGATATATTATTCACATAAATAGTTTTTACTGTTAAGTCCATATAGTCTCTTAAAACTTCTCCTATTAACCCTTGCGGACTATATAAACAGCCTAATTTTTTCTCATATTCTTTCTTATCTAATAGATTCTCATATTCATTATGTAAAATTTCTATTTCCTCTAATACCATATCTATATTTACATTTTCAGCTTTTTTCCTAATTAAGATTCCTATACCTTCTTTG
>JBGUER010000208.1:0-3830 GCA_041821285.1 Clostridiaceae bacterium | reverse complement strand
ATTTGAACCTTCTAAAGCACCACTTCGTATGCTTCCAAAAGCTCCAGTATTACTAGCGCCATCTGCAAGATTTTCCATGGCATCTGTAGAATCATAGTATCCAAAATATGCACTCATTAAAGATGCATCTCCTGAGTTTTCTGACTCTTGTAATAAATTACCGCCCACTCTATATAAACCAGCTGGGTTATTAAAAGAAGATAAAGCCATTTGTCCTATAATAGTAGTATTTCCATCTTCTAAAGCAGCTTTAATTAATCCACTAGATTCTATAGAATATGATTTAACTCGAACATCTTTATATGCACCATCAGTATTAGGGTCAAAAGTTGTTCCATCGTCTTTTGGACAACGAACTGTATCTGGGATTTTCAATGTTTTAAGTTGATATTCATATTCATCATTAGCATTTCCTGTACCTGATACGTAAGCTCTAACAGTACTATATTCATTATCATCTACTGCATTAGCATCTACAAAACTTACATTTCCTTTATCTCCTATACTTTGTATAGTTTTATTACCAGTTGTGGTGTCAATTAAAGAATAACCTAAAACTCTATATCCATCTGAATTTATTAAATTTCCATCTTGGTCAAGACTAAAAGAACCATCCCTAGTATAAAAGATTTCAGCTTCTCTTGGATTTTCTTCTATAGTGTGGTCTTCTAAACTAATTCCTATTGTTTCTGTAGTGCTGCCTGTAGTTCCTGTATCAAATAATTCACTACTTTTACTAACCATAAAATATCCATCACCATCTACAGCACAATCCAATTTATTAGTAGTTGGAGTTAAACTTCCTTGAGTTACTATTGTATCTATTCCTGAAATAGTTGTTCCTAGTCCAACTTGTTTAGGATTACTCCCCCCTAAAGTTGTACTTGGTGATATTGCATCAGATATTGATTGACTTATATTGTCAGAGAATCTAACCCTTTGTTGTTTAAAAGAAGTAGTTGAAACATTTGCTATATTATTTCCTATTACGTCTAGAGCCGTTTGATTTGCACTTAATCCACTTACAACTGATGACATCGATCTTAACATTTATAAAACCTCCAAAAATTTTTTATTTTTAATTTATTTGACTGTATCTATCATTCAACAGTCTTAGGCTTCCTGCTAAGGTCCAGCCTAAATTAATACTACGCTATCTATATTAGTAAATATATTTTTATCTCCTACAGATTTGTCTACTGCAGTAACAACAGTTCTATTCTCTATACTAGTAACTAAAGCTATATCTTTGTATAAAATAACACAATCTTGAGACCCTTTTTCTTTAGCTAGATTTATCCCTTCATTAATATTTTTCATGTCATTTTCATTAAAAGATATATTTCTACTATTTAACCTCTTAGCTGCATGATTAGATATAACAAATTGATCATTTTTGCCTAATTCTTTTGTTAAGGTATCTTTGAAATTTGTGTTAACACTATTGGTATTATTTAAACTTGAATTTTGAGAATAGTCACCAAAATCACCTATAGGATATATCTTTCCGTTCATAACCCTATATCCCATGAAATTCCTCCTTATATTTCTTGACTTATATCTAATACTCCTTTTACTTCTTCATAATTTACATTAATATCTCCACTATCTGTTTTAAGGCTTAAAAATACACTAGAACCATTTTTGTTAACATTTTCCACTATACCGGTTATATTGTTATTATTTTCATCCAAACTATCAATATAAACTGTTTTTCCAATTAAATTTGTAGCAGATGAAAATGACATGGTACTATTTAAATTTTGAATTTGCTCAAGCATTGAGTAAGTTGAAAGTTGCGTGATATACTGGGTTGGATCAGATGATTCAGTAGGATCTTGATTAGCTAATTGTGCTACTAAAAGCTGAAGAAATGCATCTTTTCCAAGTTCCGTATTATCAGTTTTTGATGCAGTACTACTACTTGTTGCAGTATTATTTGATATTGAACTTATATATTCTGACATATTTACACCTCCTAGGCTAACGCATTGATATTGGTTAAATTTAAAGAATCTAATAAAGTTTTAGTTTCATTATTTATATCGTCTATGTCATTTATTGAAAAATCCTTTTGCTTTCTATTATTGGAGTTTTGATCTTTTGATTCATCCCTTGGATTTCCACTAAAATAACTAAGATTTTCATTATAAATACTAAGTGATATTTGATTTACTCCAATATTTTGATTTTGTATTTCAGAATTAATTTGTTGTAAATTTGTTTGAATTAAATTAAATGATTCTTTATTATTTGTTGTTAACTCAGCTTTAAACAAACCATTTTCTTGAACTAGTTTTATAACAATTTCTCCTAATTCCTTAGGATTTATTTTTACAGTAAGCTCTTTTATATCATTAATTTCAACATATTTAACTGCTTTAATAATATCAGCTGGTAATGTTTCTTTATTTACTACTATATTATTTGATTTATCTTCTGTTTCTATTGATTTAGCAAAATCATTTTTAGGAATAGAAATATCTTGAACATTATTTATTACAGTTTTATCTTCCATTTTATTTTCAGTTTTATCCTGAGCATTTGATAATTGGTTGAAACTCATTTCAGAAGGATCCACTTCTACAGGTGCCTTAGCGTCTATATCCTTAGAACCATTATAATCAAATAATTTAGATAATAAATCCTGTAGTTCAGTTTTATTCGTAATAGATTCGTCGCTACCATTTATTCCACTATTTAAAGAAGTTTTATCTATTTTAATTTGTTTTTTAATTTGTGAAATAAATTGTGAATCATCAATAATAATATTAGTTTCAACTAGATTATCTACAGTAACATCTGTTGGAAGCTTACCTTGATTTGTAAACTCTTGAATATTACTAAAACTATTTTTAGTGATGGTTTTGTTGGTAGTTTTATAAGTAGACTTTATATCTAAACTCTGCGTTTGTTCAATTTCTTCTCTTTCATTAACTGCATCAATTCCAGCAAGTATATTAGTTTTCCCAGTTAAGTTAGTTTCTTTAATGTCTTTAATGTCTTTAATGTCTTTAATGTCTTTAATGTCTTTAGTATCACTTACAGGTAAAACTTCCGAAACATTTTTTTTATTAATACTACTATTATCTGATGTAAATTTACTTTGATTTATAAAATCTTGAATATCATTAAAATTATTTTTATTAGTAGTTTTATAAGTAGAATTTGAATCTAAACTTTGAGTTTGTCCAGTTTTTTCAGTTTCGTTAACTGCATCAATTCCAGCAAGTATATTAGTTATATTAGCTTGTTTAATATCTTTAATATTACTTACAGGTAAAACTTCCGAAATAATATTTTTTATAATAGTACTATCATTTGATGTAAACTTACCTTGATTTATAAAATCTTGAATATTGCTAAAATTATTTAGATTAGAAAATAAGTAATCTACCAAATCTTCATATTCTTCATTATCTTTAGATTGATTTTGTAATATGTCTAATGTATTTAATAACTTATTTTCCAAAGATGGTTCATTTTCAATTTCACAATCACTTGTATTACCTGAATTATTTAAATTAGACAAATCAAGATATTCTGAAAAACTGTCAGTAGATTCAGCACTTTCCTTATGAAAATCAGTTGGATTTGTCGATAAAATTGAAGGTATATTTTGAACCGCCACATTTTCCATTTTTTTCACCCCCTTTCAACTTTTCTAGCAAAAGCAAAAAGTCCAAATTCATCTAGCTCTTTTTGCTCCTTTATGTTAATTTGCTTAACATACTCATTGTAATCATTATTCTTTAAAATTTCTAAAGTTTTCTTGTCCATATGTTTTTTATGAACATCTTGTTTTTTTATAACTATTTCTTCATCTTTTG
>JBGUER010000207.1:0-3834 GCA_041821285.1 Clostridiaceae bacterium | reverse complement strand
ACTTTGGAGTGGAATAGCATCTATGATTGGTTGGATAAGAGATAAAATTAGTAATTTTGTTGGGGGTATTGTAAGCGGTGTAAAAGGAGTTTTAGGTATTCATTCTCCCTCAAAGGTCTTTGCTGGAATTGGTGAAAATATGGGTGCTGGTATTGGTGTTGGATTTACAGATGCTATGGGAGATGTAGAGCAAGATATGGAAGGCGCAATTCCTACTGATTTTGATCTTGATTTAAATAGTCAAGTTACGGCAACAGCAAAAGGTACAGAAGGAGCTATTTTGGATGTTACTATACCACTTACTATTGATGGAACAGTACTTACAAGAATTATAGCTCAGCTTCAATGGAATCAAAACACAGTAACAGTTAGAAATTTAGGTGTTGCAGGATCTTAAAGGAGGGCAGATATCTAATGATAGAAATTTATTCAGGAAATACATTAATACAGAGTGTTAGAAAAGTAATGTCAGCTAATATGAGAGAAACTTTAGAAGGAGAGCTCACCTTATCATTTACTATACTTGCAAAGTCTGCCCTAGCTTTAAAGACTAAACAGATAGCAAAGTTAAATGAACAATATTTTGAAATTGTACAGATAACTAAATCTATTCAAGGAAGTATTCCCATTTGCGCAGCAACTTGTGAACATGTATCTTACACTTTAAATGATGATATATATAAAATAAATGAGTTTGATTTTACAGGAGATCCAGAAGAAGGCTTGGCATTACTTCTTGCAGGCACACCATTTTTAGCTGGAATAGTAGAGTTTACAGAAAGCTGCAGTATGAAAATAAATCAAGAAGTAACAAGAAGGGCAGCACTTATGCAATATATCGCTATTTTAGGTGGAGAAATTGAGTATGATGGGTACTGTGTAAATATTAGAACTCATAGAGGAAGTATCGATTATAAAAAGGTTATGGGTAGCAAGAATGTTACCCATGTTTCAGTATCTCATGATTCAAGAGAAAATTCATCATCGTATGATATATCATTTTTTAAGCTTTTAGATCTTTGTGTTGGAGATAATGTGCAAATTATGTTTAATCCCTTGGGTATTAATGTGAAAACAAGAATTATTTCTTTAGAATATAATCCATTCTACCGCTATGATATCAGGGTAGAAGTAGGAAGATATAAACCCAGTATTTCTGATACATTTTATAGGATAGGAAGTTCCATCTCAAGTGTGGGAAGTTCGGTAAGTAATATTCAAACCCAGGTGAATGATTTGGGAGTATCTTATACTATTGTTGCTAACATTGTGGTGAGTGAAAGTAATATTGATGTAACCTATGCTGTAGAAAACGGAGATGCAGAGCAATATCACGCCACGTATTCCTATACAGTAGATGGTAGTGACAGGATTACTAGTATTACATTAGATAACATTTTTTCAGAGCTTCTTCTAAAAGAAGTTTCAACATTAACAGTAAACAGCACGAATTTTGAAATTGTCTATGCGGATTATACTACAGCAACCTATAATTATACGGTAGATGGAAGTGGCAGAATCACTAGTGTGACTAAGGCTTAGAAGGAGGTTTTGTTATGGGTTATAATAAAAATTTTAATAATGCCTTAGCTATCTGGGCGGCTCTTGGTGGTAGAGGTGAAGTGGTCTTCGGGATTCCAACCCTATCATGGTCTAAAATGTATTACAGTGATTTTGGATATACCCAATATGGTGATGAAACTAAGATTAATGTTTATGATAATGGGAATGCGCAAATTGCTGTATACTATGCCAAAACTCCATATATGTCCTATTATAATAAAACTACAAAACAGTGGACAGTAGTGGATTGTGTTTGGTGGAAT
This sequence comes from Clostridiaceae bacterium, assembly GCA_041821285.1. GTDB lineage: Bacteria > Bacillota > Clostridia > Clostridiales > Clostridiaceae > JAJBWD01. The sequence goes on along the minus strand of JBGUER010000207.1, from coordinate 2,008 downwards.
TATGGAATTCCAAAGATTTTATGGGCAGGAGATGGAGTTTTTCTAGCTTGTATTACAGGACTTGCAAATATCATTGCTTCATTTGATGGTATTACTTGGTATAACGCTGGTTATTGTGTTGGTGCAAAGAATGATATGATGGTTGGTGCTTATGATATTACAAGAAGTTGTGGAATTGTAAGTTGGTGGTACTATCAGTCTCCTGTGTATTATAGTTATGATTCTTTAGAAGAGAGAACGGAATGGACTTTGGTAGGATCAGATGGTACTTCAGTACCGATATTTAAATACTTAACTGCACATAAAGGGTTGTTTGTAGGTATTAATGGAGGACAAAATTCAATTGCTACAGCAAATCCAGCAAGCCCTGGAGTATGGACCACAACTATTCCAGAAGACTTAAATGGAACAACATATAAATTTATAAGATCAATTAATGGAAAAATATTTGTTATGAAATATAGATATATTGATGGTATTTATCAGGTTAATCTTTGTGTGATGGACGATGCTGTAACTGAATTTGTAGAAACTAATCTTTCTCATGTAGGAGACCTTGCAGATAATCACATCCCAAATCCACAAAATATTATCTGGATGGGGGACTGGGGTAAGTATGCTCTACTTAGTGAAGGAATGCTTTATGCATCAGCTGATGGTCTTACCTGGGAAGGAGTAGAGCAACCAGAGTTTAATACTTCACAATATGAAATCTTTGAAGGTGCTATTTATATCCCAGGTGATGGTTTCTATGTAAAGGGGAATAGTTATGTTTATTATGCGCCATATTAGAAAAATATAAGGACGTTTATGATTATAAATTTCATAAGCGTTCTTTTTATATATAAATTTAAGAAAAAGAGAGGAGAGAATAAAATAATGAGAAATTTATTGAATTATTTACAGATTGCTTTTGCTGCTGTTGGAGGATATATTGGCTATTTTTTAGGAGGGGTTGATGGTTTTATGTATGCACTAATCACCTTTGTCGTACTTGATTATTTAACAGGCGTAATGGTAGCGGTGCTAGATAAAAAGCTATCAAGTGAGATCGGATTTAGAGGAATTTTTAAGAAGGTACTTATTTTTGTCCTTGTAGGTATAGGAAATATAGTAGATGTTCATTTGATTAAAAACGGTAGTGCAATAAGAACTGCAGTTATTTTCTTTTATATATCTAATGAAGGAATAAGTATATTAGAAAACTCAGCAAAAGTTGGACTTCCTATACCAAAGAAATTAAGAGAAGTTTTAGAACAGATTAATGAGGGAGGTGATAAATAATGGCAAGATTATGTTTTGACTATGGACATGGTGGAAAAGATCCAGGAGCCTTTTATAATGGAAGGAAAGAATCTGGTGATGTATTAAGTCTTGGTAGAGCTATAGCCGTAGAGGTAAGAAGGCATGGAGTAATTGTAGATGAAACAAGAACTTCTGATGCTACATTAAGTTTAAACGATAGAAGTAATTTTGAAAATAGAAATACTTATGATTATTTTATTTCTTTTCATAGAAATGCCTTTCAGCCTGAAAAAGCTAAGGGAGTAGAAACTTATACCTACACAAATACAGGTAATAAATCAAAGGAATTAGCAAATAAAATCCAAAATTCCTTAGTTGATTTAGGCTTTGTAAATAGAGGAGTAAAACAAGCAAATTTCCATGTGTTAAGAGAAACAAAGGCACCTGCTGTGCTTGTTGAAGTTGGATTTATTGATAATAGTTTAGATAATAATATATTTGATAGCAAAAATGATGAAATAGTAAAAGCTATAACAAAAGCTATTTTATATCAGCTTGGAATAAACTATATAGAACCGGCAATACCAGAACTTAAATACGCAAATGAACAAACATTTTATAGAGTAATGGCAGGATCTTATAAAATCAGAAAGAATGCCGAAAACCAAGTTCAGGAGTTAAAAAATGCGGGATTTGATGCCACAATAATGATATTCAATAAATAAGTAAGTAGTTTAAATAGCCTTTTCCGTATGAATGACGG
>JBGUER010000206.1:0-3846 GCA_041821285.1 Clostridiaceae bacterium | reverse complement strand
ACCTGATTCACCATAACTTCCTTTTTTATAAGTTAAAAATACCTCATTAGGATTTTCAAATTCAATTTTAGTCCCCTCATTATAAATTAATATTCTTTCATCCGATAATGATATTTCAATTTTATCTTTTGCATATCTTATATTATTAGAAATAATATTTTCAATAGCAGTTTCAATAGCAGTTTCCCATTTTTCAAATTCTCCTTTATAAAATGAATCTTCTATACTTTATACTTTATACTTTATACTTTGGGGACGGTTATCAAATATTATTAGTAACTAAATATGGATTTTCCCTCAATATGGTTAATTTAACAAACATATAAGTAACTCAAATTTTTTAAACACAAAAAAAAAGATTCTACATAACAGAATCTTAAAATTATATTTGAATTTTTTTAGGAAACACTCAAATATTCATATCCAATTCTTCAATGACTAATTTATCAAAATTAATTTCCTCAATAAAATTATTATAGTCAAATGAAGTTTTATTTCTAGCATTATAGTCATTCATATTTTTAGGAAGCCAATAGGGTTTTGCAATATCTAATTTATAACATATTTCTGTCATACATTCTTTTAATTTCTCTTGATAACTTCCTTCTATAGTCGATATAACTATTTCTTCTTTTACTATTTTATTGTTTTTCATTAATGTACCAGCAATTTTTATCATAAGCACCTCACACAACTTACTTGTTAAATCATTTTTATTATATCTTAAAAATTATTGTTTAACAATAAATCATAGTAGATAATCTCTCATTTAAAGCATAAAGCACAATAAAACCTATTTGAATTTTATCTTTCTTCTCTAAAATAAGCTTCACCTAAACTTTTAGGTGGTGCATTATTTTTTGATTTTTTTAACGAAACAAATACTAACACTAAAATAGTAACTATATATGGCAACATATCAATAAAATATTGAGATATAGCAAATCTAGTACCTTGAAGTCTAAATCCTATAATATCAAGTCCACCAAAAATATAGGCTCCAAATATAGCTTTATATGGATTCCAAGTTGCAAAGATAACCAAGGCAATAGCTATCCAACCTCTTCCAGCCGTTATTCCATTTTGCCAAGTAGGAACATAAACAAGGGATAAATACGCTCCTCCTAGTCCACATAATGCTCCTCCTAAAAGAGTATTAAAGTATTTATAAAAAGCCACACTTATACCTGCAGCATCTGATGTTGAAGGACTTTCTCCAACTGACCTTAAACTTAATCCTGATCGTGTTTTATATAAGTATATTCCTAATAATATAGCAATAATAAATCCCATATACACATATACGTCGTGGTAAAAAAATATTTTACCTACAAATGGAATATCCCCTAAAATAGGAATTTTATATGGTTTGAAAAATTCTTTTATACCACTTGGTATAGTTTTTCCTGACAAACTATTACCCATAAAATCAGATAATCCTGTGCCAAAAATAGTAAGAGAAAGACCACATACTACCTGATTTGCTCTTAATTGTATAGTTAGAAAAGCATAAATAAGAGAACCTAAGAAGCCACCAAATGCTCCAGCTAAAACCGCTAATAATGGATTATCTGTAATAATTCCAGCATAAAATCCAAAAACTGCCCCCATAAGCATCATTCCTTCAACACCAAGGTTCAAATTACCTGTTTTTTCCGTTATTATTTCACCTAAAGTAGCAAACAAAAGTGGAGTACCTGAAATCACCGCTGCTGCTAGAAATAAAACTACTTGATCCATTATTCTCCCTCCTTTTTAAGTTCATTTTCTATCATAATTTCTAAACTTTTTTTAGTAATAAGTTTATACTGAATAAAAAATTCACTTCCTAACACAAAAAATAATATTATTCCTTGCATCATTTCAGCTATAGAGGATGGAATACTATATGCAGTTTGTATATAGCTTGCGCCTTGAAGAAGTATTGCAAACAAAAATGATGTCAAACCAATAAAAGGAGCACTAAGACCTGCTAACCATGCGGTTATTATAGCAGTGAATCCTACGCCTCCTGTTAAATCCACAGATAAAGTATTACTAACAGCCGATGCTTGAATCATACCTGCTAGACCACATAACCCGCCACTTACTAACATTGCAGTTATTATTGTCTTTTTTATATTTATACCTGCATATCTAGCAGTATTCTCACTTTCACCTATTACGGATATTTCATATCCAAGTTTACTTTTATTCATAAATATATACATTATTATGATAAGTACAATAGCTATAATAAATCCTATATGAATACCAAACACTTTGGGTAATATGGCAGAGTCTTCAAAATTTGCAATTTTGGGGAATCCCATAGCATTAGGATCCTTCCATGGACCATATTGAAGATATGTAATAAATTTTAATGCTATATAATTTAACATAAGAGTTATTATAGTTTCATTTGTTTTAAGATGTGCTTTCAACAATGCGGGTATAAGCGCATATAGCCCCCCGAAAATCATCCCTGCAAGAGCCATTAATATAAGAACAATAACTTTAGGCAATGTTGAGAAATTTAACGCTACAAAACTAGCTGCAAATGCTCCCATAAAAATTTGTCCTTCTGCTCCAATATTCCAAAATTTCATTTTAAATGCTACTGCTATTCCAAGTGAAGTTATAACTAATGGTATTGTTTTTATGATAACCTCTTTTATTCTATATTCTGAGCCGAAGCATCCTTCAATCATGGACATATAAACAAAGATTGGATTTTTCTTAGTAAATGCATAAATAAGAATTGCAGAAATAAGAAGAGCTATTATTATAAACATCATTCTAATTAGCATACTTTTAGTTTTAGATATCTCTGATCTTTTTATAAATTTAATCAATTAGAATCCCCCTCTATTTCCCCAGTCATCAAAAGTCCAATTTTTTCTCTTGTTGCATCCTTACTATTTATAAGTCCAGTAACTTTACCACTACTTAAAACCATTATTCTATCACATAAATCAATTAATACATCCAAATCTTCTCCAATATATAAAACTGCCACACCTTTTTCTTTTTCTTTAGATATAAGATTATAAATAGTATAAGTAGCACCTACATCTAACCCTCTTACTGGATATGCAGTTATTAATATTTGAGGGTTTGATTCTAATTCACGACCAAGTAAAACCTTTTGTATATTTCCACCAGATAATTTTTTTACAGGAAAATGAATACCCGGTGTTTGAATATCTAATTTTTTTATTATTGCTTCTGCTTTTTTTTCAGCTGGCTTTCTATCAATTAGTAGTCCTCTTTTATTTTGATATTCTTTAAGTATTATGTTGTCCACCATATCCATTGATGCTACCAAACCCATTCCTAATCTATCTTCGGGTATAAAACTCATACTTATTCCCATATTTATTATTTGTTTAGGTGTTTTATCAACAATACTTTCATTTTTATAGAAAATTTGTCCCTTTTCTACAGGGTACAATCCTGCAATACTTTCACATAATTCCTTTTGCCCACTTCCAGAAACACCTGCGACTCCTAGTATTTCTCCTTCATATAAATTAAAGGTAACAGAATCTAATACTTTTGCTTTGTCTTCATTTATTACAGTTAAATCTTTAACTTCTAAAACTTGTTTACCTCTTTTGTTTGTAATATTCTTTATTGTTAAATCCATAGACCTGCCAACCATAAGTTCAGTTAATTCTTTAGGATTAGTATCTTTAGTTTTTATAGTTTTTGTAGTTTCACCACTTCTTAAAACTGTAACTCTATCGGTTATTTCCATAACCTCATTCATTTTATTAGTTATTATAATAATAGTACATCCTTCTTTTTTCATTTTATTTATTATACTGAATAGCTTATTTATTTCCTGTGGAGTTAATACAGCAG
>JBGUER010000205.1:0-3867 GCA_041821285.1 Clostridiaceae bacterium | reverse complement strand
TCAACAGGATTAGTTAATAAATCAAATATTATTCCTTCTTCGTGTGCATGATGAACTTCCTCTAATCTTGCAGGTAATTCTTCTTCACTTCTTCTATATACTATATGAACTTCAGCACCAAGTCTTAAAGCAGTTCTTGCTGCATCCATAGCAACATTTCCACCACCAACTACCGCAACCTTATCTCCTCTTCTTATAGGAGTATCATAGCCTTCCTTAAATGCTTTCATAAGATTATTTCTTGTTAAAAATTCATTAGCTGAGAAAACTCCATTAGCATTTTCTCCAGGTATTCCCATAAATTTAGGAAGACCAGCACCTGAACCTATATATACTGCTTCAAATCCTTCATCTTCGAACAATTCATCTATAGTAACTGTTTTTCCAACTATTACATTAGTTTCAATTTTAACTCCAAGCTTTTTAACATTTTCTATTTCATGAGCAACTACTGTATCCTTTGGAAGTCTGAATTCTGGAATACCATAAACTAAAACTCCACCCGGTTCATGTAGTGCTTCTAATATAGTAACATCGTATCCTTTTTTAGCTAAATCTCCAGCACATGTTAATCCTGAAGGTCCACTTCCAATAACAGCTACCTTTTTGTTTTTGCTTGGTTCTCTTTCTGATAAATCTATATTGTTTTCCCTTGACCAATCAGCTACAAATCTTTCTAATTTACCAATAGCTACTGGTTTTCCCTTGATTCCTAATATACATTTACCTTCGCATTGACTTTCTTGTGGACAAACTCTACCACAAACTGCTGGAAGTGCACTGTATTTAGCTATAGTTCTTGCAGCATTTTCGAAATCTCTAACCTTTACATAGCTAATAAATCCAGGTATATCTATGGCAACTGGGCATCTAGGAACACACATAGGTTTCTTACAATTCAAACATCTACTAGCTTCTAAAACTGCTTCTTCTTCATTATATCCTAAACAAACTTCTTCGAAATTTGTAGCTCTAACTTTAGGATCTTGTTCTCTAACGGAAACTCTATCAATCTTATTCATTATGCTTCTTCCCCCGCTCCTATGTGACATACATGCCCTTCTTTTTCTTCTTCTTCCTTGTGTAACATTTTTCCTTCTTCTGTTTTATATAAATTTTGTCTTCTCATAGCTTCCTTAAAATCTACTAAATGTCCATCAAACTCAGGTCCATCTACACAAGTAAATTTAACTTCTCCTCCAACTGTAACTCTACAAGCGCCGCACATTCCTGTTCCGTCTACCATAAGAGTGTTTAAACTAACTATTGTAGGAATATTATATTCTTTAGTAAGCATTGCTACAAACTTCATCATAATCATAGGTCCGATAGTTATTACTCTATCTATTTTTAAACCATTTTCTACAAGTTCTTTTAATTTGTTTGTAACTAAACCTTTAAAGCCGTAAGACCCATCATCAGTACATGGATATGTTTTCGCTCCAAGTTTTTTCATTTCTTCTTCTAATATAATAAAGTTTTTGCTTCTTCCACCTATTATTACGTGTGGGAATACGCCTCTTTCACAAAGCCATTTAACCTGAGGATAAACAGGTGCAGCCCCTACGCCTCCTGCAACAAAAACTATTTCTTTCTTTTTTAATTCTTCTAAATCTTCATCTATTAATTCAGAAGGAGTTCCTAACGGTCCTGCAAAATCCATTATATAATCGCCTTTATTTAATTTGGCCATTCTATTAGTAGAAGAACCTACTGCCTGAACTACTATAGTAACAGTTCCTTTTTCCTTATCGTAATCCGCAACAGTTAATGGGATTCTTTCACCTTTTTCATCTATTCTAATAATAATAAATTGACCAGGTTTTGCAGATTTTGCTACTCTTTTAGCTTCTATCTCATATGAAAATATACTAGGTGCTACTTCTTTCTTTTCTACTATTTTATACAAACCAATTCCTCCTATGACATTCTTACCTTTTCTTATTATATTAACAAATAAACTACCAGAATTCTAGTACTATCTGATAGTTTATTGTTTTATTATTTAATATTATTGTATAATTATAAATTAATTAGAAAGTTACATCTTCTCCACTATATACACAATCAAATAATTTAACCATTGTTGCATCATCTATTTCTCTTGGATTAGAACCTGTACAAGCATCTAAAACTGCATTATGAGCTACGAATTCTATATTAGTTTTGTAATCTTCTTCTTCTATTCCATATTCTTTCATAGTAGCAGGAATATCCATTGCTTTATTCATCTCTCTTATCATTTCAATTAATGATTTAACTAGTTCTGCATCTGTTTCACCAGCAAGCCCTAATCTCTTAGCTATTGTAGCATATCTTGCTTCACAAGCTTTAGCATTATATTGGATTACATATGGTAAGAATATAGCATTTGCACAACCATGAGGAATGTGGAAAACTGCTCCTGTTTTATGAGCCATTGAATGAGTTATTCCAAGAAGTGCATTTGAAAATGCCATTCCAGCTAAACATTGAGCTAAATGCATTTGGTTTCTAGCTTCTGTATCTCCATTATATGAATTTAATAAATGTTCTTTTACCATAACAATAGCTTCCATAGCTAAAGGATCTGAAAAAGCTGAATGGAGTCCTGCTACATAAGCTTCTATAGCATGAGTTAAAGCATCCATGCCTGTATGTGCTGTTAATTTTTTTGGCATAGTTTGAGCAAGTGATGGATCAACTATAGCTATATCTGGTGTTAAATTGAAATCTGCTAAAGGATATTTTATTTTCTTTTTATAATCTGTAATAACTGAAAAAGCTGTAACTTCTGTTGCAGTTCCACTAGTAGATGGAATAGCAATAAATTTAGCTTTTTGTCTTAATTCAGGTAATCCAAAAGGAATAACTGCTTGTTCAAATGTAAATTCTGGGTATTCATAGAATATCCACATACCTTTAGCTGCATCTATTGGAGAACCTCCTCCTATAGCAACTATTAAATCTGGTTCAAATTCTCTCATTACAGCAGCGCCGCTCATTACTGTTTCAACAGATGGGTCAGGCTCTACTCCCTCTATTAATTTAACTTCAATATTAGCTTCATTTAAATAAGATACAACCTTATCTAAAAATCCGAATCTTTTCATAGAACCGCCACCAACAACAACAACGGCTTTTTTACCTTTTACTGTTTTTAAAGTTTCTAACGAACCTTCTCCAAAATAAATATCTCTTGGTAATGTAAATCTTGACATAATAAAACTCCCTTCGTCTTCTTTATATTTTATAATATTGTTTTTACACTATTATATATAAGCAAGTACCGTGCCAAATATTTAACAATGTAAAGCAAGAAGTTTCAAGGAATTTTTTTTATACTTACATAGTACTGTTTAATTTTTATACACTATTACATATTTTGATGTATAAATTATAGACACTGTATAATTTATATACAGTGTCTTGAGTTGTTAGTTAGTATAATTTTTAACACTATATGTTATATTTTTTTATTTTAGAATATAAAGTAGCTCTAGTTATTCCTAACGTTTTAGCTATCCTACTCATGTTATGATTATGGCTTTCTAACGCTTCTTTTATTGCTTGCTTTTCTAGTTCTTCTAAAGTTACATTATTTTTATTAATATTATCTTGAACTTTTTCTTTAATATTTTCCACTTTCTCTTTTACATCATCGAAAAATATTGTATTTTCCCCATTTAAATTAACTATATTTTCTATACAATTTTCTAGTTCTCTTATATTTCCAGGCCAATTATGATTTATCATTTTAATATAAATATCAGCATTCATGCTAATAAGATGTTTGTTTAATTTTTTTGATTTCATTCTGAAAAAATATTTTATAAGCAAAGGTAAATCTCCTTGCCTGTCTCTTAAAGGAGGAATTTTTATTGGAAT
>JBGUER010000204.1:0-4002 GCA_041821285.1 Clostridiaceae bacterium | reverse complement strand
CCGATGGAAAGAAACGACCACTAGGAATACCAACAGCTGTAGACCGAGTAATACAACAAGCTATTGCTCAGGTTTTAAGTCCAATATTTGAAGAAAGATTTTCAGATAATAGTTATGGATTTAGACCAAATAGAAGTGCGCATCAAGCAATTCTAAAATGCAAAGGATACATGGATAAAGGTTACAAATGGGCAGTAGATATTGATTTAGAAAAATACTTTGACACTGTAAATCATGATAAACTAATAGGCTTAGTTTATAAAGAAATAAAAGATGTTAGAGTAATATCTCTTATAAGAAAATATTTGCAAGCAGGAGTAATGAAAAATGGTGTTTTTAAAACTTCAAAAGAAGGTGTGCCGCAAGGTGGGAATTTGTTATATGGAGAATTTTAAGAAAATGATTGCAATCACGTATTTCTATCATTAATAGTATGTGCATAAAGAAAGAAATTATACCTATTTTATTTGTGAAAAAGCTAATTTTCCATAAAGTATTTTTAACTCTTCTTTAAGCTTTAAACTTTCTTGTTGTAAACTTTCAATTTTAAGTTTCTGAGAATTAATTATAACATCTTTTGAAGAATCGGTCATTTTTTGTTTTGACTTATAAGTGTTTGGAATATATTGCTGATTGCGAAGCTGCATTATTGTATTTCTAATTTCTTCATGTGTATATAGAAATCGTTTAGAAATACCAGCATACGAACTAACAGTATTGAAGTTGATTGGAACATTTTCTTTTGTCATAGTTGAAATTGCAGCATTAAATTTTGTATAACATTTCTCGGTTTTAAGTTTTGCATGTTCTATCATTTTTGAAGTATTTGGATTTGAATTTGGCATTATAATTCTCCTTTTTGTTTTAAGAATTTAGCTGGGACAAGAGTTCTTTAAGTCTGTTTGCAATATTGGTTTGATGTTCAACTTCTCTATCCCAATCACGTTTTTTTGCGTCAGCAATCAGGGTTTCAACCATCGATAATTGATTGGAAAGAACTGGGATATATTCTTTTGTTGTAACAAACTTAGGACAAGTAAGACATATATTTGCATGTGGACAGTTTCCTTGTTTAGGGTGATGTAAACAGTAACCGTTAGGTAAAGCATTTTTATATAAATTATGTTTAAACCATTCCATATCAGTATTGATGGTACTATCAATAGTAGTGGGGTCGTTATAATTTCCATAAAGTTTATTGTTAATAAGTTTTTCAAAATCTGATTTTAGTGTTGAGTCATGAATATGAGCATAAACCATGGTCATTTCTGGACTTTCATGACCAAGATATTTTTGCACAGAAGTTATTGGAATCCCAGAATTAATCATATTTGTACCAACAGTATGGCGAAATTGATGAAAATTAACTAAGTATACATTACCTGTAGAGTCAGTAATAGGAACTTTTTTAGCTAGCTTATGAACTTCAGAGGTGATTCTCTGATATTGAAGAATTCCTTTTGGTGTTCTAAAAATATATTTATCACCTTTAGGATCTAGAACTAGACTTGCTAGTTCTATTTGGCATTTAACGGCATTTGCTACATCAGTATTAGTAGGAACTCTATGTTCTTTGTGCATTTTACTCATATAGTAAGTTATCCATGGGGAGTTATCATGGTCATATGATATACAATTTTCTTTTAAAGTTAGAAGTTCTGAAACCCTCATACCGACATTCATTACTATAATTACAGCATTTTTTATATTTGGTTGCAGCTGATAAAGGTTAGCCTTAAGTTGATTAAAAACATCATCAGGTATAAATTTAGGAATACGCTTTATTGTTCCACATTGATCTTCAGGATAAATTAAAGGTATTACTGGAGCATCTTTATCTCCGGTACGCTGTAAATATTCAAAGACAATTCTTAAATACTGAACAGTATACCGTTTTTCACGGAGTGAGGTTAGTTCACAATATTGGTTTCTTTGCATAGAAAGCCAAATATAAAATTCTTCCATGTGGTTTCTGGTCAATACAGAGAATGAATTTATGCAAGGATATTTTTCCTGTAAAAAATCAATAAAGTGTTTTAAATATCGCAATTCTTTTTGAACGGTTTGTAAAGCTCTAGTAGCGACTCTTACCTTGTAGAATCTTTTTATAAGGATTTTTATATTTTGACTTTTTATAAATGTAAAATTCATATACCAGGCTCTATTACCAACATAAATTGGATGTTCACTTTCAGGATATAGTCTTCTTAAATCCCATATATCTTTTTCATATTCATCTCTGGTATCATACCATTTAAGGTAAAATGAATACATTGATTTAAAAAGAGTAGGTGCTCTATCATGTTTAGAATAACCGATTTCAGATAAGTAGCTTCTTAAAAGTAATAGTGTTTTTTCAAGATCAAAATCTAAAATCGAATTTACGTTGAATTTATACTTTTCAATAAAATTCCAAAAGTGACGTAATGATTGACAAAATCCTAGAGCTAAACTATGAGGAGAATACTCTTTAGCAAGAATTTTATACATAAAGAAATATTTTGCCTCAGCTTTAATATAAGGGTTAGTGATAAAATCAAATTTCATATTTTTTTTAGAGATATTAGGATACTTTTCAAACATAGATGGAAGGTGCCATATATCATCTTTAAAGAAACCGGTGATATATATATCCCAATCAGCTGTTTGAGAAGTAAGAATTTTATTTGTAGGGGTATTATTTATATTTTGAATCATATTAATCCTTCTTTCGTTGTTCATATTTTTCATAAGCATTTTTTAAGTCTTCATCATTAAGATGAATATAGGTGTTTATTGTAGTTTGGACTTGTGCATGACCAAGTCTCTTTTGTACAAATGAAGCATCCCAACCAGCTTTTATTAAGGAAGTTGCATGGGTGTGCCTAAGTACATGAGGTGAAAGTTTAATATCAGCTTTTTTTTCATAATATTTAAACATTTTGTAGACTGTATTATATGAAAGGGGAGTACCAGTATTTTTACCCTTTTCAACAACAAATAGGTGATTAGTGTCGAAGCAGTCAGGGCGATGAAAAAGAAGATATTCATCAATAAGTTTGCATAGTTCTGATGATATATCAATAAATCTTTCTATTTTTGATTTGTCTCTGGCACCATTAATAAGGTTATCTCTAGGAATAATAAGGATACGTTTATCCCATAGAGATAAATCCTCTATCCATAGGCTTAATACTTCACCTATACGGAGTCCCCCTTCATGCATAAGTAGAATAATTAATCTATCTCTTGTATTCTTTACTGTATTAAGAAATAATTTGAATTTTTCATCAGATATAGTAGTAACAATATGTTTTTTAGCTCTACATTTAAGTAGATTTTTAGAAACCATTCTCTTGCCAGCATGAATTAAGAAGCTTTTGTAACCATTAGTTGGCATAAGAGTATTTGAATATATAACAGGGTTAATAAAATTTTCACTTCTGCAGGTATATTGATAAAAACTTGATATTGCAGCAATTATTGTGTTTATAGTATTTTCGCAAACTGAGTTTTCTTTAAATAGAAAATCAACTTGCATTGTACGGACGGGCTTTTTTAACCACTGGATAAACGCTACAAGGTTATCAGTTGAAACTTGATTATACATTATGTCTATTTCTTCAAGAAAACTGAAATAGAGTTTTAAATGATAACAGTAATTTTTGACGGTATTAGGAGATTTGCCCGTTGCTTTTAAGAAGTTAAGGTATTTTTGAACTACTGCAATGATATCAAAATCTTTATTTATTAATACATATTCTGTCGATTTATCTAATGGATTTATTGCTTTAACCACTTTCATTACTAATTGCTCCTTTATTATCTTTATATACTTTATATTCTTTGATTATTTTCTCCGTTTTATGTGTGCTTTAGGATATAAATAAGAATAATAATAAACGTAGGATACTTAAAATACTATTTATTTTTATTCTCCATATAAAATTTGTCACCATTACTTAGTAATATCATGTTGAATGAGCTAGATAAAGAATTAGAAAAGCGAGGGTTAAATTTCTG
>JBGUER010000203.1:0-4196 GCA_041821285.1 Clostridiaceae bacterium | reverse complement strand
AAAACAAGCTATTCTAAATGAAGATGCTTCGAAGGTGTTAGAAGCTGATATAAAAGAAGATGAAATATTAATAAAAGGAATAAAAGATGGGACTATGTACGGAGAAAGTAGTGACGTGGTGGAAGAAAGATTAAATAAAAATAAATATATGTTTGATAATAATATAATTCCAATATATGATGTAACAATGACTAGTTATAATTTTTTAATAGATATTGGAAAAGAAATTCTTCCTTTATTCCTTATTATTTTGATGTTTCTTTTTAATGGGGACATTACTTCAAAGGATAGTGAAATGGGAACTTATAAAATTTTACTAATTCAGCCAATGAAAAGAGTTAAAATATTATATTCTAAGATAATAGCGTCTATAATAGCTAGCATGATAATGATTCTTGGAACTTTATCTATATTTTTTATAAGTTTAGGTTTTATAAAAGGACTAGGTTCATCAAATTACCCTATGAGTTTTTATGATGTTTCTTCTGATGAAATTATAAATATAGGAATAGCTAAATTTTGTGGTTATTTTGTAATTTTATTAATATTTCTTATGATATTCTATGTTTCCTTATCTACATTGATATCTATAATATCAAATAATAGTACAACCTCTATAGGAGTTTCTATAACTCTTGGAATATCAATTTTTATATTAAATACTCAATATAAAATAGCACCTAAAATAGCTCATTTAAATCCATTTACTTACATGAATATTCCAAATATTTTAAATGGAACTATCTTAAAGCAATTTGAAAATACTAATATAAATTATAAATATTGTTTAGGGGTAATAGTATTTTTTACAATATTAAACATTGTTATATCCACCTTTATATTCAAAAAAAGGGATGTGATTTGCTAAATGAAAGAGTTAATATCATTTGAAATAAAAAAAATTTTAAAAAGAAAAAAGAATATTATATTTTTAATTTGTTTATTATTAATAACTTTAGTTATAGGATATAAACTAAATAAATCAAACAATATGGCTGAAAGTACAGAAAAATTACAATGTGAATTTCAAATGGAATTTTTTGAAAATGAGAAAGGTAAAGAAGAACTAATAAATCTTTACAGAGAAAAATTAGATGCTTTTGATGAAAAATCTTGGAAAGAAAAGATAGAAATTCAAATAAAAATAGATCAATATTTTTTAGACAATAATATTAGCGAATATGAATCTTTAGATATGATTTATGCTAGACTTGAAAAAAATAAGGAATTGCTAAAGGAAAATATAGAGCCTATTTATGAAAATTATAATATGTCATCTTATAATTTTCTTGTTATATTTAATAGAAATATATTTCCTATATTTATTATGATATTTATATTATTAATATCATCGGATATAGTATCAATAGAAAAACAAGAAGGAACTTATAAATTCATGCTGCTTCAGCCTTATTCAAGAAAAAAAGTTATAATAGCTAAAATAATAGGTGCTACAATAGTTGCTTTAAGTGTTTTATTTATTATATTATTATTTGGATTTTTAATTTTGGGGCTGATAAATGGATTTGGAAATCCAATGTATCCTATGAAATTTTATGATTTAGCAGATAAATCTTTTAAATTTATAGGAATAAGAAAATTCGCTTTCATTTTGTTTATGATGAATTTTCTGATTGTTTTATTTCTAGTTTCCGTAGGAGTTTTAATTTCCAATATATTTAAAGATAGTTTGTCCTGCGTATCATTTGCTATGATATTAGGTGTCGTAATATTTATGGTAAATATAAGAACTTTACGTCCATACAAACTAATGTATTTAAACCCATTTACTTATATTCCAGCTATCTATACATTATCTGGATTGTATGTAAATCTTATTTCTAAGGTAAACATTCAATATTTTTTCATAATTATTATTTTATCTACAATATTTAATTATATATTATCAATATATCTATTTTCAAAAGAAGATATCATATAAAAATAAAAGGAAAGCAAATTTGCTTTCCCTTTTAATATACTTTAAAGAAAGTCCGTGACTTTCAACCACAACTTTCAATTCTCAATAATTTGTTGAAATATATGGACCTTCTTCTTTTTCTATATTTATGCTTTTCCTAAATAAATTCAAAGTAAATAAAGTTAAAACTAAACCTAATACGAAATATATCATAACAAATTTTTCTGTATAGGAGAATAAAATAGGGATAAGTAGTGATCCCATTAAATTATAAGTTATGTGAGCCAGTATTGAGGAATACAGAGAATCTGTCCAGTAGTATACAAGACAAAATACAGTGCCTGCTATAAATGTGTATATAGCTTGAAGAGGATTTCCGTGGAATATTCCAAAAATAGCAGCTTGAAGTATTATGCTTAGAGTTATATTTAAACTATGGCGAAGTTCATTAAAAATAAGACCTCTAAATAAAATTTCTTCAAATATAGGGATAAGTGCAATAATAATAATAACAGAAAATATAGAATTATAAGCGCCTGCTATAGTTTCTGAAGTTTCAGAATAGCTTGGGAAAAATCTTTCTATATAATATATTAAACTTAAAGAGAAAAATCCTAAAAATGTGGTAATAAAGAAAATATAAATACCGTTTTTAAATGAGATTTTTTTAAATTTGCATCTTTTAATAAGATTTTCTTCCTTATTTCTAAGCATTAACATATAGATAAAAAAACATACCACAGCTGCAATAAATGTAGCTGGAAATATAACTCCATTAATTTTCTCCATTAATAGATTGTTTAATTCATCTCCACTAAATTCATTAGCGTATTTTATTCCATAATATATTCCTGTAATTGCACCAGCTATAGCACCGCAAACCACTTGAGCTGCAAGGTATATTAGTGGGTATTTCAAAGTGTTTAAAATAAGTTTTAAATATTTTTTCAAAAATTTCACCTCTTATATTATTTTAATATGTTCTCTATATATTATATCATAAAAGATTTTTTAGAATAGATAGGAATATTATCTTAATTTATAGGAAACAATAGATTAAGATAATATTCTTAATGTAAGGAGTGGTTTTATGGCAAATTTTAATTTTCTGAATTCATTTATACCAGGGTATATATATGGAAATACAAAAGAAAATACGGATAAAATATTAAATGATTCCTATAATGTTTATGTAAATGATGATTACGTAGGAAGTAAAATTTTGTATTCTGAAGTTGAAAATGTAAGTGATGTAAGTGAATATTTAAAATCTAATGGGTTTGGAGACTTTACTTATGAAGAACAAGGAAATACCCTTAAAATCCAGGATGATAATGATCAAGAAGCAGAAAAAATGAAAAAACAATTAGATGTATATTTAAACATAAGATAGAGCTTGAAATTACAAGCTCTAATTTTTTTAAAAAATTTGCAATAATAGGTTCTAATTATATATTTGCTATGTTATAATAAAAACGAATTATAAATAGAATAAATTAAAAAATGTTCGTGTAAAGGAGACAAAGATGAATAATAAAGTTAGAAGAATATTCGTTGAAAAAGCACCAGGTTTTAATGTAGAAGGAAAGGACATTTTAGAAGATTTAGAACTTAGTTTAGGAATAACATCAATAAAGAAATTAAGAATAGTAAATAGATATGATGTAGAAGGAATAAATGATGAACAATATGAAAAAGCAAGACTTACTATATTTTCTGAGCCATCTGTAGATTTTGTGTATGACGAACAGATAGAAATAGAAAAAGATGAAAAAGTTTTTGCTGTAGAATTTTTGCCAGGACAATATGATCAAAGGGCGGATTCAGCATCAGAATCAATAAAAATAATAACACAGCAAGAAAAACCTGCTTTAGCTTATGCTAAATTATATATATTAAAAGGCGATATAAATGAAGAGGAATTTAGCAAGATAAAGAATTATTGTATAAATAGAGTTGATTCAAGACAAGCATCTCTTATAAAACCTATTTCTTTAAAAATGGATATTAATCCACCTAAAGAAGTTGAAACTTTAGAAAATTTTATTTCTATGAAGGACGAAGATATGGAAATATTTTGGAATGAAAATGGATTTGCCATGAGTTTTCAAGATATTAAATTTTGCAGAGATTATTTTAAAAATGAGGAAAAAAGAAATCCTACTATAACAGAGATAAAAGTAATAGATACATATTGGTCAGATCATTGTAGACATACAACATTTATGACTAATTTAGAAAATATAGAAATAGAAGATGGAAAATATACAAAGGC
>JBGUER010000202.1:0-4202 GCA_041821285.1 Clostridiaceae bacterium | reverse complement strand
AAACGAAACTTTAGAAAATGCTCTTAGAAGATTTAAAAAGAAATGTGCAAGAGCTGGTGTTTTATCAGAAGTAAGAAAAAGAGAACACTATGAAAAACCTAGCGTTAAAAAGAAAAAGAAATCAGAAGCTGCTAGAAAGAGAAAATTTAAATAGAATTAGCTTATATTAAAGCAGTATATAATAAGGGATGGAATACCTCCTTTTCAATTTAGAAGACAAATAGTAAGGTTGTTCGCCAGGCAGCACCTTTTATGGGAAAGATAGCATTAATAAAATCAACCTTTCTAATAAAAACAGGTATACCAATAAAATCATATAAATAATAAATAAAAGGTTCCGAAAGGGCCTTTTTTTATTTACAATAGAATGTTTGATTAATTTGTTTCATAAATTTAGATGATAGCATTTATTAGGAGAAGTTATTTGGAAGGTAGATTTTATAAAACAAAAGAAACTATAGCTAATAGACTTGATATGCCAGAGGATGTAGTTTTAAATATTCCTAAAATAACAATAACGGGAGATAAAGAAATAACAATAGAAAACCATAAAGGAATAATATACTTTGAAGAAAATAGTATAAAAATAAATACTAATATAGGGGATCTTACCATAGAAGGGTGTGGACTTGAAATATTATATATGAGGGGATGTACATTGATAATAAGTGGGAGATTTAGTAAAATAATATATAGGGAATGAAAAAAAGATTAGTTGAAAATTTAAAAGATTTAATAGAAGTAGAAATAGAGTCATATTCCCCGGAAAAATTGGTAAATCTTTTATGGAAAAGAAATGTAGAAATAAAAAATATAACAAGAAAAAGTATTACTACTATAAGATTTAGTATTAATGCTAAAGATTATGAAATTTTAAAAACTCAGGGAAAAAGAGTGGGTTGTAAAATAAAAATTATTAAAAGAAAAGGTATTAAATCTAAAACTTTAATATTAAAGAAGAGAATAGTTCTATTTTTGGGTTTTTTTATATTCATGGGTATTTTGTACTATTTATCAGGTTATATATGGAATATTGATATAAAAACTGAAGAATACTTAACTCCATATGAAGTAAAAAAAGAATTAAAATCTTATAATATTCAGCCTGGAATAAAAAAGAAATATATAGATGTAGGTAATCTTGAAAAAGAAATAATGAAGGATAATGATGAAATAACTTGGATAAAAATCAGAGTAGAAGGAAGCAGTCTAAGTGTAATAGTATCTGAGAGAAAAAATCCACCAGATGTAATAAATGAGGATGAGCCTTGTAATATGGTAGCAGCAAATGATGCGGAGATAGTTAGGGTTTATACAACTTCTGGTACAGCTGTAGTATCTCCTGGTGATATAGTAAAGAAGGGAGAAATTTTAGTTAGGGGAATACAAGGTATGGAGGGAAAAGAATATTTAACAAAATCAGAAGGTGGCGTTATTGGAAGAACTTTTTACGAAGAAACTGGGAAAATAGATTTGATAGATTTTAAAAAAGAGAGGACTGGAGAATCTAGTTTTGATTTATATATCAATATTGCTGAAAAAAAAATATACTTAAAGAATAATGGTAATAAATACTCGAAATATGATAAAATAGTAGATAATAATAAATTATATACTAAAGTGACATATTATGAAGTAGAAGAAACCCCTTACTATATAGATAAGGATTCTGCAGTTGAAAAAATGTCAAATGAATTATATGATAAGATTGTATTGAATTTTGATGATTCTATAGAGGTAGTAGACAAAAAACTTTATGTAGAAAAAATAGGTGATAAATACGAAGTGAGGCTTGTGTTAATAGCAGAGAAAAATATAGCTATAAAAGCACCTATAGAGATAATAAAGGAGAATTAGAAAATGATTAACATTAGGAAGATTATAAAAAATGATAAAGCAATAAAATTCTTAATATTTATTTTATCTTTTGTGGTTTTTTATTCTATTGTGTTTTCAGCATTGGCAGTGAAAAAATATGCTTATAAAGCTGGAGATATTCCACTTCAAAATATAAAAGCACCAAGGGAAATAATAGATGAAGCAAGAACAAATGAAGAAATTCAAAAGGCTGTAGATAATGTTCCTCTTCAGTATAATAAAACTAATGAAACAGAAGGTTTAGTAGTAAATGAGATCAATAATTTAATTGATGGAATAATAAAATATAAAGAACAAGGTACTAAAGAAGAAAAATTAGCAGAGTTAGTTATAAAAGACACAAATGCTTCATTATCAGAAGAAGATATAAATGAAATACAAAAATTATCAAAGGAAGAACTTTTAGATATAAAAGATAAATTAAATGAATCTGTGATAAATTTGTATGAAAATTTAAATATAGAAGACAAAGAAGAAGAAATCCAAAAGAATAAAGATACATTAATACTTCAAATAAATAATTTTAATTTATCTTCCCAGGCTAAAAGTTCTGCAGTTATTATTGTCAATAATGTAATACAACCTAATTTTTTTTATGATGAGGAGAAGACTAAAGAACTTCAAGAAGAAGCTAAAAATGATGTAGAGCCTATACTTATAAAAAAAGATCAGATAATAGTAAAAGAAGGGGAACAAATAACAAATACCCAAATTGATTTATTAAATCAATTAGGACTTATAAAAGGGAAAAATAATAATTTTGATTTTTATTTTGTATTAGGAATATTAGTGTTAGCTATATTATATTTAGAATTTTATTATTTGTTTAAGTTTAAAAAATCGACTTTTGAAGATAATAAAAAATTAGCATTGATATTTGTGCTAAATGGATTATCGCTAATATTAGCTAGGAGTTTTAACATTATTTCTCCTTTTATAATACCAATGATTTGTGTGCCACTACTTTTAACACTACTTTTAGATTATAAAATATCTTTAACTATAAGTATTTTAAATTCAGTGCTTGTTGTAACAGTTATTGGCTATAATGTTGAAGCTATGATTATTTTATTCTTATCTTCTGTATTAGGGTCACTTACTATAAAAAAATTACAACAAAGAAACGACATTATGTATTCGGTTATTTTTATATCGGTGATATTATCTATTATTACATTTACAGAAGGGTACTTACTTAGTAATAATATTATAGATGTAATAATGAGGACAGGGTATGTTGCGTTAGCGTGTATGCTATCTGGTATATTAGCTTTAGGGTTGTTGCCGTTTTTAGAAAGCATATTTGGAATAGTAACTACTATTAAATTGTTAGAATTATCAAATCCTAACAATTCATTACTTAGAAAACTTTCTATGGAAGCACCAGGCACATATCATCATAGTATACTTGTTGCTAATTTATCTGAGGTTGCAGCGGAACAAGTTGGTGCTAATTCAGTACTAGTTAGAACTGCTGCATATTACCATGATGTTGGAAAAATAAAAAGGCCATATTTTTTTAAAGAAAACCAATTAGGGAAAGATAATCCGCATGATAAAATAACTCCTAATTTAAGTACTTTAATAATAACATCTCATATAAAAGATGGATTAGAACTAGCAAATGAAAATAAAATTCCAAAAGATATATTGGATATAATAGAGCAGCATCACGGAACAACTTTAGTTAAGTATTTTTATATTACCATGAAAAACTCCTCGGAATTTCCAGAAGACATAAAGGAAGAAGATTTTAGATATAAAGGCCCTATTCCAGGCAGTAAAGAGGCAGGAATATTGATGCTTGCAGACAGTATTGAAGCTGCTGTTAGGTCTATAAATGCACCTACAAAAGGAAAGATAGAAGAGATGGTTAATAATATAATAAAAGATAGATTAAATGATGGGCAATTAGACAATTGTGATTTAACTTTGAAGGATTTAAATAAAATAAGAAAATCATTTTTGAAAGTTTTATCTGGAGTATACCATCAAAGAATTGAGTACCCTGTAGATAAGTGGAATAAAAAAGGAGAAAAAAATGATATTAATTAGTAATATTCAAGAATCCATAAAAGTTGATGATGATTTTATAAATTTTATTGAGAAAATAATTGATTTTGCATTAAAAGAAGAAGAAGTGCTTGTTGATTATGAAGTAAGTATTTTATTATGTGATAACAGTGAAATAAGAAGTGTAAATAAAGAACATAGAAACATAGATAAAGAAACGGACGTTTTATCTTTCCCTATGTTAAACTATGAAAATGGTAAATATTACAAAGAACAATATATGGATGGGATTTTTAACCAAGAAGATTTAG
>JBGUER010000201.1:0-4276 GCA_041821285.1 Clostridiaceae bacterium | reverse complement strand
AAGAAAAAACAGAGAGATTAACTGAAAAGGTAGTTAGTTTAAAAAAAAATAATATATTTAATTATATGGATTTTATTGAAGAATATAAAGATGAAATTGAAATATATAAAGTATTATTAATGATAGGAGAATTAGTTGCATATATAGATTTAAATGCTGCAAATAAAAATGAATTTAATAAATATGAGGACAAAAGAACTATAGCGAAAGTTGGTGTGTACCAATCAGATTGGGTTATCAAACTATTAAGTTATAAAGAATCGGAAAATATAGATAATCTTACAGGTAATATAAAAAATGCTATTAGATATCTAATAGCTCCTGATAAAGTTTTAAATATATTTTCTAATAGACATAGAAAGTTAATGGGAATGTTTATATTCCAAAATTCAAATATATCTTTAAATTTTGATAAATTTGTAATTGAAGAATTAAACAAACTAAATATAAATGTTAAAAATAAGAATAATAAACCATATATTTATGAAAGACTTCTTTATAGTAATAGTATTAAAAAAATATGGGAATATAATCAGGTTATATGGAAAATATCTCACGGAAATATAGATTTTTTTTCTAAAGGAAAAAAAGAAAAATATTTAATGGAAAGAATGATAGCAGTACATAAAGATACAGCTAAAAATCAAGGCGAAAAGTTTATTAAATCTATGAAGAAAGGTGATTTATTTTACTTGTGTTATGGCGGAACACAAATAAAACTTATAGGAAAGATAACATCTGATGTTTTACCTTTGCCAGGTGAAGAAGGCGAAGATGGGTGGATGAAAAGAAATTATAAAGTAATAAAAGAGAGCTTAAATGAGAATCCTTATAAGGGGGTAACTAAAGGTTGGACTCCAAACTATAATTCAACTTGTGCAGTTGTAAAAGAAGAGCATCTTACAATATTTGAAAAGGAACTTCTTATTCCATACTTTAATATAACTCTTGAAAAATTATTAACTGGGAATATAGAAGATGATAGGGTCAAAGGTGTTATGGGTGGTGATCCTCCAGAAAAAACAAAGGTATTTGATGATTTAAACTATATAATTTATGGCCCTCCAGGAACTGGTAAAACCTACAATGCTGTAAATTATGCAGTAGCTATGATTGAAAATAATGAGGTTGAAACTCTTCAAGTGGAGGATTATAGAAATGTTAAAGAAAAATTTGAAATGTTTAAATCACAAAAGCAAATAGCTTTTACTACATTTCATCAATCTTTTGGGTATGAAGAATTTATTGAAGGGATAAAACCTAGATTAGATAACGATAGTAATTCTGACTTATCATATTATATTTCTGATGGCATATTTAAAGAGCTATGCAATGAGGCAAGAGAGCACGAAAATAAAAACTATGTATTTATAATAGATGAGATTAATAGAGGTAATATTTCAAAAATATTTGGGGAATTAATTACTCTTATTGAAAAATCTAAGAGGTTAGGAAGAAAAGAAGAAGTAAAAACTAAGCTGCCTTATTCGAAACAAGAATTTGGTGTGCCTGAAAATCTATTTATTCTTGGGACTATGAATACAGCAGATAGGTCCATAGCTTTGTTAGATACAGCATTGAGAAGAAGATTTGAATTTATTGAAATGATGCCTGATACAAATGTATTTAAAAAATTAAATAATAATTCAGAGCTATTAGTGGATGGAATTAACATTAAAAATATGCTTGATATTATTAATAACAGGATAGAGATACTTTATGATAGAGAGCATACAATAGGACAAGCCTATTTTATAGATCTAATAAATGATAATAGTATTGAAAATTTGAGTAATATTTTTGTACATAAAATAATTCCACTTCTTCAAGAATATTTTTATGATGATTATGAAAAGCTTAGGCTGATTCTTGGTGATAATCAAACTGAAAATACTGAGCTTCAATTTATTAATGTTAGCAATATCCCTAAAAATATTTTCGGTATAAATATGGATAATGAAATGTTTGAAGATAAAAAGGTATATAGCATAAATATAGAGGCACTTACTAATAATGAAGCATATATGAAAATTTATAACATAAATACAGGAATAAAAAAACATGAGTAAAAAATATTATGTAATATCTGAGTATGGGTATATAGCAAACAGAAAATATACAAATCATGTAGATAAAGGTGCTGCTTTAGTAGATAATAATGTATTCGAAGAACTAGAGAATTTTGTTATAAAAAATAAAGATAGTTTTGAAAAAACACAGGCTGGAGATTTTTTATCTATTAGTTATAAAAGACGAATTGGGAAGATTATAAAGGCTCAAAATTATGTTGGTATTATCCAAACTAGGTGTGGAACTACAATAGAGATATTGCCTAAAATATATAACGAAACAGAGGAAATTTGTTATGAGAAAACGCTTAAGATATTTATAAAAATGTTAAAGTATCTTAAAGATACACCATTTAAAAAATTTAATTTATCTTCTGTAAATATAAGTAACATGAATCTTTTAGAAGTATTTATTAATATGTTTTTAGAAGAACTTGGATTATTAATAAAAAAAGGTGTGAAAAGTAATTATATTTTGAGAGAAGATAATCTTTATTATTATAAGGGTAAATTAGATATAAATAAACATATTAGAAATAACATTGTTAATAAAGAAAGATTTTATTTGCAGTTTGATGAATATAGTAAAAACACAGCTGAAAATAGAATTATAAAATCTACCTTGTTACTTTTAAAATTAAAAACTAATAGAAATAGTTTGCAAAAGTCTATTAGAAAATATTTGTTCATATTAGATGAAATAACTCCATCATACAACATTAAAGGAGATTTTTCTAAATGCATAAATAATAGAATGATGAGCGAGTATGATAATATATTAAGATGGTGCAGAATATTTTTAGATGGTAAAAGTTTTTTAAATTATAAAGGTGATAACATAGCTTATTCTCTACTTTTTCCTATGGAAAAGGTTTTTGAAAATTATGTAGCAAAACAAATAAAAAATCATGAAGGATTTAAAGATTGTAAAATATATACACAGCACAGTAAGTATTATCTTCTTGAAAATCCCAAACTGTTTAAATTAAAACCTGATATTGTTATGGAAAAGGGTAACACAATAATTATTTTAGATACTAAATGGAAATTACTAAAAAATGATTTGAGTTTAAATTATGGGATTTCTCAAAGTGATTTATATCAAATGTATGCCTATGTTAAAAAGTATAATTCGAAAAATGTTATACTTTTATATCCAATGAATGGTTATATAAATGAAATTGCTAATGATGATATTTATTTCTTTTATGAAGATAAGATAAAACTTAGTATTTTTTTTGTTGATTTAGAAGATACAAAACATAGTATGGATAAATTAGATACTTTAATATGTAATAACAATCAGTAAATTATAAACCATAAAATGAACTCTTATCGTCATCTGTTTTATGGAACTACCCTGCAGGTGCAAATTTTAACAACTATAAAATCTCTTTCACTTCGTTTCATACATTTTAACATAATTTAAATAGCATACAACAAAAAAGAAATAGTTTTTATGATATTTCTTTTTTTCAATATAAAAAAGAACTCATGTTTAAACTTTATTTATTTGGTAATACTATAAATAGAATTAATTTTACTATAAGAGGTGAGCTGATGCTAGATTATAAATTTATTTGTCCTAGTTTAGAATATGTTAGGGAAGATAAAAAGATATATAAAAATTATATTCAGATGGATGCTATAATGAAAAGACTGTTTAGTTTGAAGAATCCTAAGCCTATAATTGATTTTCTTAATGCTATTTATGATGATAATATAGGCTATGATGCAAAAATTAGTTATGGGGGAAATTGCATAATTACATTTTGGCTAAGTTTTCATCATTAAAATAACGAATGTTTAACGTTTTTTAATGATGAAAATATAATAAAAAATTATGCAATTTCTTTAAGGAAATAATTAATAAAAAGAATGATTCAAATAAACTTATAAATTTTTATGCAGATATGTATATTACAATCATAAATAAAAATGATGTTTATGAATATGCATTAGAATTTCAAACTATTTTTGATAGAGAAATTGCAGTAAGAATTTTTAGGTATAGCTTTGAGAGGGCAGTTAAATTAGCAGATTATTCAAAATCAAAACAGAGTATAAAATTAAAAATGCCTAAACCATATATAATTTTATTAGAAGAAACTGAGGAAGTAAATGATACTATAAAACTAGAAATAGAATTTAGTAAAGATATAAGTTTTGATTATGAAATCAAAATTTTGAAGTACTGGACTTATGAT
>JBGUER010000200.1:0-4298 GCA_041821285.1 Clostridiaceae bacterium | reverse complement strand
TGAGTATATACAGAATACGAATGATACTAAAGTAGGTAGTTTCACAATTGATACAACGCTAAGATGTATGCAGGTATGTTTAAGAGATTTTAAATGCATATTATCTTTAGAGGAAATACACAAGGTATATTCATTTATAGAACCATTAATAACTATTTATAATAGAGATAAGGTGCTTAAGAAAAACATCTAAATTGAACTATATAAGCATTTTTTAAATAAGACTTATTTTTAAATAAGTCTTATTTTTATGCCAAAAATCGAAAGAGCGAGGCGACAACTTGAAATTCAAGAAGAAAAAGTTACTCATTTCCCTCCTCATAATTGTGGGGGGATTATTATTCAATACTTATTTTTCAGCCAATTTACATTTTTTACTTACAAAGAAAATAACAACTTTATCAATACCAAAATTGAAATATTGTTTAGAAAGCATAGCATCAAGTAAACAGCACTTACTGCTATTTTTATGTCTTGATGGTTTTGTAGTTTTATTTTCAATATTCTATTATGTAGCAAATAACAAACCCTATCAAAGTGAGTTAAGAGAAATAACACCCAATATTTCCACACCAGCATCCGCAGGGCAAAAACAGTTTGGTTCTGCTAAATGGCTTACAGAAAAAGAAAAAGATTCAGCTTTTAATAGCTTCATTCTAAATACAAATGACAGCACAGTTAAAGCATTAATTGAGCATGGTTATGATGATGTAAAAGAAACCAAGGAAACCAAAGAAAACAAAGAAACCAAAGAATATTCAACTGAGTTCCCAAATATTCTTTCTCACCAAGGTGGCATAGTTTTAGGAAATAAAAAAATGAAGGGAGGTGAAAAAATTTATTGTATAGGTAGCGATGTTCATACCTTATGTATAGGGGCTACCCGGTCTGGAAAGACCAGAACTGTTGTGCTCCAAAGCATAGGCCTACTGGCATTTGCAGGAGAAAGTATTATAGTAAGCGATCCAAAAGGGGAGCTTTATGAATATACTAGCCAATTTTTAAAAAGATTAGGTTATGAAGTTATTGATATAGATTTCAAGAATCCTCAGAAAAGCAGTAGATACAATTTTTTAGAGCCAATAATTGAGGCTATTAATAATAATGACATTCCAAGAGCAATTGATTCCACTTGGGATTTAACATCTCAGCTTGTAGGTGAACCAAAGGGTGAAAGAATATGGACCGATGGAGAAGCTTCAATTATAGCTAGCGCCATTATGAGTGTTGTTTATGACAATAAGGACGGGAAGAACCGCAGATATCAGAACATGACCAATGTGTATCATTTTATAAGTGAGATGTGCAAAATGGTTGGAAATACGATGCCTATTTTAGAATATGTAAAAAAGCTTAAAGCTTCGCATCCGGCCAAAGCATTACTAGCTATTTCAGAAGTTGCACCAAGTAAAACAAGAGGAAGTTTTTACACAGCTGCCCTAACTACTTTAAGATTATTTACAAATCCTTTGATTAATTCAATGACTAATGCAAGTGATTATAATCCGAAGGATACAGGCAGTAAAAAAAGAGCAATATTTATTATTCTTCCAGATGAGAAGACAACTTATTATTCTCTAGCAAGTTTATTTGTATCACAACATTATGCAGAACTTGTTAAAAGTGCAGATGAGAGAGGTGGCAGACTTAAAAATAGAGTTAATTTCTTGCTTGATGAATTTGGAAACTTTGCTACTATACCTGATTTCTCTAATAAGCTAACAGTAGGTGGTGGTAGAGGCATTAGGTTTAATTTATTTTTGCAGAGTTTTGCTCAGCTTGATGAAAAGTATGGAAAAGATGCAGCAAAGACTATAAAAGGTAATTGTGAAAACTGGATTTATCTTCAGGCAGATGATATTGACACTCTTGAAGAGATATCAAAAAAGCTTGGAAATTATACTGTGTCCACATATTCTTTAAGTTCATCTCATGCAAAATATTCTACACCATCTAGTTCACAAAGTATTAATTTGACTCATAGGGCGTTACTTGCAGCAGATGAAATAAGGCTCATATCAAGGCCATATAGTTTAATTACTTCAAGAAATAATCCTGTGATTATGTATTCTCCAGATTTATCATTATGGGAGTTTAATAAAATGTTTGGTCTTGGTGATAAGGAGCATAACAGAAAAGTAAGAGAGCTTAGACAAAATAGGAGAAAATCAAGGAATATATCCATGAATGAAATTGATTTATGGGGAATATGGTTCTACTACATTGCAAAAGAAGAAACTAATACAGTAAGTCAAACTTCAAAAAACATGGTGTATTCTTATGAAGAAAGTGAGAAAGGAAGTATGTATGATAAAAAAGATTAGATGTTTATATAAGAAAATAAAAGAAAAATTATGGCTCATATTTATGACAAGCTATTTATTATTTATAAATAGTTATAGTGTGTATGCGGGTAATACCGTTGAAAACAGTAAGCTGGTAAAGGGTACGGAGAAACTTATTAATGACATAACAACTTGGCTTATGGTTTTTGCCCCAGTTGTAGCAGGGGTTTTAATTATATATTTTTTCATAAGACGTAGTGCCGCTGATGATATGGACCAGAAAAAGTGGAACAACAGGATAGTAGTTGCAATAGTTTCCTGTATTGGCGCAGTTATAGCATCAGCTACTTTAAATTTATTAATCAGTTATTACAAATAATATAAAAATAAAATTTAAAATTATGGAGGTATTCAATTAATGAAAAATTTAATAATAAAAGCTCAAATCAAAACTATATACATGGTAGGTTCAATAAAGAAGGCTCTCACAAGTAAAAGCGGTGAGGGCTTTGTTGATACAGCGGTTAAAATACTTATATCAGTAGTTATTGGTGCATTATTACTTGGAGGATTATATATATTATTTCAAGATACAGTTCTTCCAAATCTAACAGATAAAGTAAAAGAAATGTTTGATTTTAAAGGATAAATCAATGTTTTAAAAGGCCTGTAGGCAAAAACTGCAAGCCCTTTGAATTTGGAGGTGACGATTTTGGAAGCATTGCTAATAATGCTAATAGTAGGACTTCTAAGTGGATGTCTTGTTTATGTAAATTCATTGCTAAATGATCTTGTACCTATAGCTCTCCATGCGGAAAAGTATATGGATACATTAATTGGTACAAGTGGATTTACAGAAATCTTTAATATATTTTTAGGATTTGGTATATCGCTTATAGTTCTAAAGTTTTTAAAGAAAGGCTTTGAACAATATATTTTATGGACAGAAGGTGATGCAGATGCAGATCCCCTTGTATTTCTTACAGGATTTTTTAAAGCATTAGCAATAGCAGTAAGCTTCCCCACACTATATTTATGGCTCACTACTATAATTGAAGATTTGACGGATAAAGTCATAAGTTCAATTAGTAATGGTATGGAAACAGATTTTACAGCAATAATAACAGGAATTTCAAGTGCAGGATTGTTTACTGCTATAATATCTTTAATATTTTTCATTTGTTTCTTTTTATTATATTTACAATTTCTAATGAGAGGAATGGAAATATTAATACTCCGTATAGGACTTCCATTAGCTTGCGTGGGAATTTTAGATGCTGATAATGGAGTGTTTAGGACTTATATCCAAAAATTCTTTCAATCAACTTTGGCTGTAATGGTGCAAATTGTTTTAGCAAAAGTAGGAGTGGCTTTAATGTTAAACACCCATGTGTTTTGGGGAATAGCAGCGCTTATGCTTGCTATAAAGACACCTAGATTTTTGCAAGAATTTATTATAATATCTGGAGGACAAAGTTCAGGGGTAATGGGAAACATATATCAATCTGTAAGACTTGCTCAAATAACAAAAGGAGCGTTTAAATAATGGAATTAGTAAAAGAAATGGCAGATGCTTTTATTATGTTAATAAGAGTAGGGGCAGTATTCAGAGTGGTATACTGCCTTGTGCTTATGGGTGCATCAGATGAAGAAAGCAACATGTATAAGAAAAGAGCAAAAAACACAGTTGTTTTCTATATTATTTCTGAGTGCATATGGCAGATAAAAGATATAGTAATTAGTTATTATTCTTGAGTAAAGAAGGTTTTGTTATGAAAATTGAGGAAAAAGAAACACTATATATTCCACTTGGTTTAAAAACAAGAACAGAAATTTTCGAAGGCTTTGGAAAAGAAGAACTCTTTAAAGCTATTATAATTTCATTAATTGCTGGATTAATCGATATAGCAATATATAGAATAACTAAAAACACCGCATTTTGATACAATCCCACTTAAGTAGACATATGAAATAATTAAATTTCATTTATCTATGGAGGTGGGATTTTATTAT
>JBGUER010000199.1:0-4308 GCA_041821285.1 Clostridiaceae bacterium | reverse complement strand
ATACTTATAAAACTGTAATATAAATACATTCAGAAATTTATTTAGAAATTCCGGACATTTAATGTTGCAATTTTTACGAATAAATTAAATCCTATTAATATTTGATAACCGTCCCCATATATGTTAATATACTAAAAAAGATTATAGCTTATGGGGGAATTTTATAAATGGATAAAGCAAAAAAACTCAATAATACGGCATATTTACATACCCTTATTACCAATATAAACAAATTAGTACTTTACCGAAGCATCTTAAAGGACGAAATAACTATTTTAACTTGTAAAATGATTTCTTCATCAATTAAAAGTGAATCTATTGAAAAAATAGAAAGCTATTATTATGAAATTGCTAACAAATTAATATCAGAAGGCGAAACTGAAAAATATAGCGGTGACTTATGGAAGAACCATCTTGTTAAATCAATAATACTGGATGAAAATTCATTTTCTTTAATGTGCGAAAAAACAAATACTCCTATACATACTAATATGTATAACGTAGCCCTTAAAGATTTTGAAATAATAAAAGACTTGTATAATATTAACTTTAAAAGTATATTAAATATCGACCCTGCGATTCATAACCTAATTACAAATTATAATAATGCACAATATGAAGCAGATAATTATTTTAATAAAAATTTTTCTTATTTAACATTATCCTTTGAAAAAAATACTGCAGATACAATGCTAAATAGTGTTATGAAATATTATA
The DNA here is from genome assembly GCA_041821285.1 of Clostridiaceae bacterium. Taxonomy (GTDB): domain Bacteria; phylum Bacillota; class Clostridia; order Clostridiales; family Clostridiaceae; genus JAJBWD01. The sequence continues at coordinate 3,591 of JBGUER010000199.1, read as the reverse complement.
GTGAAGTTGGTTGCGGTATATTTGCTAGATACCCAGCTTTCTATTACGATGAAGGATTAGTTGGCGTTCAAAAGATAGATAACGTCTATTTTAAAGATTTAATTGGGATAGAAGAACAGAAAAAAGAACTTATCAACAATACAAATTCCTTTATAAATGGTATTCCCTCAAACAATGTATTATTATATGGTGATATTGGAACTGGAAAATCCTCTTCCATTAAAGCTCTAATTAATCAATACCAAAATAATAAACTAAGACTAATAGAATTATCAAGACATCAAATAAGAAATTTTCATAATATAATTAATACAGTGAAAAATAGAGGAAATAGATTTATAATATTCATGGACGATCTATCCTTTGAGGAATTCGAAACAGATTATAAATATCTAAAATCTGTTATGGAAGGTGGAATTCTAGGAAGTCCAGAAAATGTTCTTATCTATGCAACTACAAATAGAAAACATATATTAAATGAAAAACTATCAGAGAGAGGGAATCCTTCAGATGAATTGCATGTATTCGAATCAATGCAAGAAAAATTATCATTGGTAGATAGATTTGGGGTTTCTATATTTTTTCCTTCTCCAAATCAAGTGGAATATCTGAAAATAGTAGAATCATTAGCAATTAAAAACAAAATAAATGTTCCTATAAATGAAATAAAAAAAGAGGCTTTAAAATGGGAAATGTGGCATAATGGTAAATCTGGTCGTTCAGCAAACCAATTTATACATTTTCTTCTTTCAAAAAATCTAGAATAGCATTTCATATTTACATATTAAAATCAATTAACTTTCTAACTTAATATTTTGCTGAATTACTTGGAGGCGTATCATGAACAAATTTAGTAGCACTAAAAAATTTATCAGTTATTATAACCCATACAAAAATCTTTTCATAGCAGATATGCTATGTGCTATAGTTTTATCTGGAATAGACCTATCGTTCCCACTCATAGTTAATTATCTAATTAACGATATTTATATTTTAAATGACAAAAATATTATTATTAAATACACCCTAATGATAGGCTTTGCTTTAATCGCAATATATATAATTAGATATTTTTGTCAATTATTTATAACCTCCTGGGGGCATATCATGGGTGCTAAAATGGAAAAAGATATGAGAAAAGATATATTTGATCATCTCCAGAAACTATCTTTTTCTTATTACGATGAAACTAATACAGGCAAACTAATGTCACGAATAGTAACGGATTTATTTGACATTTCAGAACTTGCGCATCATGGACCTGAAGATATTTTTATATCTATATTAAAAATCACTGGTTCATTTATTATCCTTAGCACAATAAATATTAAAATAACACTTGTACTAATGTTCTTTACTCTAACAATGCTATATTTTTCTTATTTTTATAATAAAAAAATGAGAAAAATTTTTAGAAAAAATAGAGAAAAAATAGCAGTAGTTAACGCTCAAATTCAAGACAGTTTATCTGGAATAAGGGTCGTAAAATCTTTTGCTAACGAAGACATAGAAAGTGAAAAATTTGAAAATGGAAATCAAGAATTTTTAGAAACAAAAGTGGATAGCTATTTTATATTAGGGAGATTTTTTAGTGGAAATCAATTTTTTCAAGGAATGTTATATCTTTCTGTAGTTTTATTTGGTGGAATATTTATTAGTAATAAGTCCATAACTATTTCAGACCTTCTAATATACATCCTTTACATTAACATATTTATTAATCCTATAGAAAAATTAGTTAATTTCACAGAACAATATCAAAAAGGATTGTCTGGCTTTGAAAGATTTTTAGAAGTAATTAATACAGAGCCTGATATTAAGGATAAAGATAACGCTATAGAAATATCATCAACCCATGGTAATATCAAATTTAAAAATGTTTCATTTAGTTATAATGATAAAAATGATGTATTAAACAACATAAATATAAATATAAAATCAGGGAAAAATATTGCTTTAGTAGGACCATCTGGTGGAGGTAAAACTACATTATGTAGCCTTATTCCAAGATTTTACGAAATAAATGAAGGCTCAATAACCATTGATAATATAGATATTCGTGATATTAAACTTAATTCCTTAAGAAATTTAATAGGAATTGTTCAACAAGATGTTTACATGTTTGCAGGCTCTATTAAAGAAAATATAGCTTATGGCAAACTATATTCTACAGATGAAGAAATAATAAACGCTGCAAAGAGAGCTAATATTCATGATTTCATATTAACTCTAGATGATGGATATGATACTTATGTAGGTGAAAGAGGAGCTAAACTGTCTGGAGGACAAAAACAAAGAATATCCATAGCCCGTGTTTTCCTTAAAAATCCCCCTATACTTATTCTAGATGAAGCAACTTCAGCTCTAGATAATGAAAGCGAAAAATTCATACAAAATTCTCTTGAAGATTTATCTAAAAATAGGACTTCTTTAGTTATAGCACATAGATTAAGCACAATAAAAAATGCTGATGAAATATTAGTTTTAACAGAAAAAGGGCTAGTTGAACGTGGTAACCATAACGAACTCATTGAAAATAATGGATTATATTCCCATCTTTATAACATGCAATTTGAAAATATATTTTAGTACAATCAGCTAACTACATATTTTCAATTACATATTTAATAGTTTCATCTATTTTTTCTTTATATTCATTTGCACCGTAACTACTTTTTAATATCTTTATCTTTTTTTCTATTTTCCCATATAGTTTATTCATATAAGATATTCTATATGGAAAATAGTTCTCTATTTTTCTTAAATACTCAGGGCTATAGTTTTTTTTATTTTTAGCTATTGCGAAAAATATTAATAACACGGAATTTTTTGCAATAATATTTACTACGTCTCTATTAAAATTTTGAGGACCATAAAACAATTCTAGAGCAAAATTCATAAGTTTATTTGTAAGATTATCCAATGTGTATTCATTATATATTTGAGTTAAAATAGTCATATGCTTATTCTTGTAGTCTTCCTGTATATCTTGCAAATCGTCACCTATTTGAAGAAATACACCATAACCAAATAAAAAATTAAGTTCTTCTATATTAAGATCTTTTTTTGCTAAATAACCATCTACTAAAACAGAGGTACCACCCTTCTCTATAGAAACACCTAATATATCATTTTCATAAGGACAAGTTACCTTATCCTGACAATTCAAGCTACTATTTTGAGCATATTGTATAGCTAAAAGACTATCATATATTTCTGAATCTTTTATCCTAGAATAGTCTTTTTCAATACAATTAACCAAATCATATATCTTATCTTCACCTTCATTTATTGATTTTAATTTTTCACCTTTCAGCCTTAATTCAAATCTTTCGTTAAATTTAATTTTGTCAGCCTTTTTCACTAATGTGTTATCTAAATAATTATCCGTATATGGATATAGCATACTGTATCCATATATAGAATTTGTTAATTTAACTTCTTTTTCAAGTAGTAATTGCAACATATTACAAATCCATACATTTCTCATCGCTTGTCCAATATCTTCAAAGGAAATATTTTTATCAAACTCTTTTGCTTTTTTATAAAATTCAAAAGATATTTGTAACAATCCCATATTTCTAATAATCT
>JBGUER010000198.1:0-4331 GCA_041821285.1 Clostridiaceae bacterium | reverse complement strand
TCTTAGTTTCTAATGTCAATTTGAATGATTCCTCATTCATGTAAGCTAGCATAAGTACTTCTTTACTATTATAATCTTGAATAATAGCTGGAACAAGCCCTTTAGTAAAATCCACATCCAAACTATCTTCTATTTTTATCATAATCTAACCTCGATTCCATTGTTTTTAAGATATTCTTTTACTTGTTTTATTGTAAGCTCCCTATAATGAAATAACGATGCTGCAAGGGCTGCATCTGCATTTCCTTTTAGTGCTTCATAAAAATGTTCTATTTTCCCACATCCACCAGAGGCTATAACAGGAATATTAACACTTTTTGCTATAACATTTGTGAATTCTAAGTCAAAACCTGATTTAGTTCCATCCTTATCCATACTAGTTAAAAGAATTTCACCTGCTCCTAAACTTTCAGCCTTTTTAGCCCATTTAACAGCATCTAGTCCTGTATCTATTCTTCCGCCATTAATAAATACATTCCATCCAGAACCATCATCTCTTTTTTTTCCGTCTATAGCAACTACCACAGCTTGATTACCAAACATTGTAGCTACCTCGCCTATAAGTTCTGGTCTTCTTATAGCCGCAGAATTTATAGATACTTTGTCAGCACCAGCTCTTAATATTTCTTTAAAACCCTCAAGTGTGGATATTCCTCCACCTACAGTTAAAGGAATAAATACTTTTTTAGCAGTTTCCCGCACTACGTCAACCATAGTTTTTCTTCCTTCATGAGTAGCTGTAATATCTAAAAAAACTATTTCATCTGCTCCTTCTTTGTCATAAAACTCTGCTATTTTTACAGGGTCTCCCACTTCCTTAAGGTCAACGAAATTAACGCCTTTAACAACCTTCCCCATTTTAACATCTAAACAAGGAATAATTCTCTTTGTAAGCATTATCTTATCAACTCCCCAAAATTCTTAAGTATTTTAAGCCCTACATCTCCACTTTTTTCAGGATGAAACTGAGTTCCATAAACATTTTCATGACTTACTACAGCAGGAATTTTATCACTATACATAGCATACGCATTTAAATCCTGGTCATTTAGTCCTTTAGCATAATAAGAATGTACAAAATACACATAGCTATCTTCTTCTATTCCATTTAATAACGAAGATGGTTTATTAAATTTTAAGTTATTCCATCCCATATGAGGTATTTTAACATCACCAGTTATTTTTATTATCTCGCCTTTTATTAGTCCTAATCCATCTACTTCTTCCATTTCAAAACTTTTTTCGAATAATAACTGCATTCCAAGACATATTCCTAAAATAGGCTTTTTCTTTTCTTTTTCATTATATAAAATTTTATCTATATTTTTATTTTTTATTATCCTACATGCATCAGGAAAAGCGCCAACCCCTGGAAGAATTATTCCAGAACTTTTAGCTATTTCATCTTCTTTTTCTGTAATAATACATGGAATATTTAAAAAATCTAAAGCCTTTGAAACGCTAGCTAAATTCCCCATACCATAATCTATTATTGCAATCATATATACCTCCTATATACATCCTTTAGTAGATAAAACACCTTGAACTCTAATATCATCCGATATAGCTTCCGACAGTGCTCTACCAAAAGCTTTAAAAAGTGCTTCTACCATATGGTGATTATTAGTTCCATAAAGAATACTATTATGCAGATTCATCTTAGCATTTGATGATACAGCCCCAAAAAATTCCTCAACCATTTCTAAATCAAAACCATTGATATTATCTCTTGAAAACTCAGCATTAAAAACAAGAAAACTTCTTCCACTTAAATCTATGGAGCATCTAGCTAATGTTTCATCCATAGGAATAAAAGATGTTCCTATTCTTTTTATTCCCTCTTTGCTTTCACAAATTTTTCCTATACATTGACCTAAAACTATACCTACATCCTCTATCGTATGGTGACAATCCACCTCTAAATCTCCAGTAATTTTAAGCTCTATATCAAAAAATCCATATCTTGCAAAGCTATTTAGCATATGATTAAAAAATCCAATGCCTGTATCTCCTTTAAAACTTCCTACGCCTTCTGTTTTTATCTTCATATATATATCAGTTTCTTTTGTTTTTCTTTCTATTACTCCACTTCTAATCATTGTCCATCTCCTTAAAATAAGATTTTAAAGTTTTAAGTAGCATATTATTTTCTTCTAATGTTCCAGAAGATATTCTAGCAAATCCCTGTAGTTCCCCATTAAATATTCTAATACTAATATCTCTTTCGCTTAGATACTTATACAACGCTTCAATATGTTCATATTTTATCAAAACAAAATTTGTATAAGATTTGTATGATTTAATTTTAGGAAAATTTTTAAAATTATTTTCAATATATAATTTACTTTCTATTATTTTATTTATATTGTCTTTTATAATTTCTGGATTTTCAAGAACTACCTCTCCCACTGTACTAGATATTTTGTTTACATTGTATGGAGGTTTAGCTTTTAATACTTCTTTATATAATATATCTCCTGTAATTAAAAAACCTAACCTTAAACCAGCTAGTCCTAGTGCCTTTGATGAAGTTCTTAAAACTATCAGATTATCATATTCATAGATTTTTTCAATTATAGATTTACCATAGAATTCAACATAAGCCTCATCTATTACCACAATAGAATTAACCTTTTCTATTAGCTTTATTAATTGATTTTCTTCTATAATATTACCAGTTGGATTATTAGGATTAGATAAAAAAACTAATTTAGGCTTATTTTCATTTATGAATTCTATAAATCTATCCATATCTAAATTAAATTTATAATCTAGTTTATATTCTAATACTTTAGCTCCTTTAACTAATGCATAATTTTTATACATTGAAAAATCAGGAGATAAAGTAACTATACTATCATTTTCATTTAAAAGAGCATATATTATAATAGATATTAACTCATCAGAACCATTTCCAACCATTACATTATTTTTAGAAACTTTTACAAAATCACTATAAAGTTTAGTTAAATTATCTAAACATCCATCAGGATATCTATTAAAACTAGCATCTTTTATTCTATCTAAAGCTTCATCCATTAAATTATCAGATAAATTTAAAAAACTTTCATTAGCATTTAGTATTACCTTTTTATCATTTAAAACAGGAACATAAGCTTTAAATTCTTTTAAGTCTTCTCTAAACAAATTATTTATCATCTAAAAACCTCACTTTAATAGAATTTCCATGAGCTGTTAGTCCTTCAACGCTTGCAATCTTTTGTATTGGATCTGCTACTTTTGAAAGTGCCTCTTTTGTGTAATATATATAACTAGATTTTTTTATAAAATCATCCACAGAAAGTGGTGAGAAGAATCTTGCACTACCACTAGTTGGAAGTACATGATTAGGTCCTGCCATATAGTCTCCTAAAGGCTCCGGGCTATATTTACCTAAGAATATAGAACCTGCATTTTTAAGCTGACCTAAAATTAAAAATGGTTCTGTAACCATAACTTCTAAATGTTCTGGTGCAATAGCATTTGCTAACTCTATAGCTTTTTTAATATCTTCTACTATTATTATTGACCCATAATCTTTTAAAGATTTCTCTATTATATCTTTTCTCTCTAAATTTTTAATTTGCTTTTCAACTTCTAAATTAACCGCATTTGCTAAATCCATTGAAGTTGTAATTAATATTGAAGATGCCAATACATCATGTTCTGCCTGACTCATTAAATCAGCAGCTATATACGCTGGGTCACCGGTTTCATCAGATATTATTAATATTTCGGATGGGCCTGCTATCATATCTATATCTACATATCCATAAACACTTCTTTTCGCCATAGCTACAAATATATTTCCAGGTCCTACTATTTTGTCAACTTTAGGAATAGTTTCCGTTCCAAATGCTAATGCACCTATTCCTTGAGCTCCCCCTACTTTATATATTTTATCAACTCCTGCTATATCAGCTGCAACTAAAATATATGGAGATATACTCATATCTTTTCTTGTTGGTGTGACCATATATATATGATCTACCCCTGCCACTTTAGCTGGAATTGCGTTCATTAAAACAGATGATGGATAAGCTGCAGTACCTCCTGGAACATAAATTCCAACAGATTCTAATCCCCTTATATTTTGCCCTATTATAGTTCCTTGTTTTTCTACATTTATAAAAGGCGTTCTCTTTTGCATTTTATGATAATTATATATATTTTCTTTTGCTAAATTTATAGCATTTATAAAATCTTCATCAACTAAACTATAAGCTTTATCTATTTCTTCTTTTTTAACTTCTATATCGTCTTTAGAAAAATTCTCTGAGTCAAACTTCTTATTATAATAAACTATTGCTTCATCTTTTTTATTTTTAACA
>JBGUER010000197.1:0-4416 GCA_041821285.1 Clostridiaceae bacterium | reverse complement strand
GAAGGGATTTGGCTACTTATAAAGGAAAGTGTTTTTTAGGAATAGATGCAGGCTCTACTACTACTAAAATTGTTTTAGTGGATGATAAAGGAGCTATACTTTATTCTTATTATGGTAGTAATGAAGGGAATCCACTTAAACTTGTAATAAGAATATTAAAGGATTTGTACAAAGTATTACCAAAAGATGCATATATTTCAAATTCTACTGTAACTGGTTATGGCGAAGGACTTATTAAAGCTGCGTTGAAAGTTGATATAGGGGAAATTGAAACAGTAGCTCACTATAAAGCTGCAGAATTTTTCTTGCCAGGGGTGGATTTTATTTTAGACATTGGTGGACAAGATATGAAATGTTTAAAAATAAAAAATGGTGTAATAGAAAGTATTATGCTAAATGAAGCATGTTCATCTGGATGTGGATCATTTATAGAAACATTTGCTAAATCTCTAAATTATAATGTTATAGATTTTGCTAAAGAAGGGCTAAATTCAAAGGAACCGGTGGATTTAGGGTCAAGATGTACAGTATTTATGAATTCAAGAGTTAAACAAGCACAGAAGGAAGGTGCTTCTGTAGGAGATATATCTGCAGGATTATCTTATTCGGTTATAAAAAATGCACTGCAAAAGGTTATTAGAATAAGAGATCCTAAGGAAATGGGAAAGAAGATAATAGTACAAGGTGGTACTTTTTATAATGATGCAGTTTTAAAAAGTTTTGAACTTATTTCAGGGAGAACAGCCATAAGACCCGAAATTGCAGGACTAATGGGTGCTTTTGGAGCAGCAATTATTTCTAAAGAAAGATATGAAAAAGATTTTCAATCTTCTTTGTTAAATGAAAGGGATTTAGAAAGTTTTACTGTAGATATATCCATGAGAAGATGCGGACTTTGCTCTAATAATTGTCTTTTAACAGTTAATGGATTTTCTGATAATAGAGAATATATTTCAGGAAATAGATGTGAAAGAGGAGCTGGGATAGATAAGAAAAATTCAGAACTTCCAAATTTGTTTCAATATAAGTATAGAAGATTATTCAATTACAAACCAATAAAAAAAGAAGATGCTAGGAGAGGGACAGTTGGAATACCTAGAGTTTTAAATATGTATGAAAATTATCCGTTTTGGTTTACTTTTTTTAATGATTTGGGGTTTAGAGTAGAGCTATCACCAAGATCAAATAAGAAAATATATGAAAAAGGATTAGATTCTATTCCATCAGAATCTGCATGTTATCCAGCTAAATTAGCTCATGGACATATAGAGAGTTTAATAGAAAAAAATGTAGACTTTATATTTTATCCTTGTATATTTTATGAAAAACAGGAGCGCAAAGAAGCAACTAATCATTTTAATTGCCCAATAGTAACATCATATCCTGAAGTAATAAAAGCTAATATGGAAAAACTCAGAGAAAACAATGTTAAGTTTTTGAATCCATTTTTAACATTGCATAATAAAAAAAATTTAAAAGAAAAATTATGTGATTTATTTAAAGAATTTGGTATATCAAAGGCAGAAATAAATATTGCAATAGATAAAGCTTGGAATGAAGACTTGAAATTCAAAAAAGACATAAGGGATAAAGGGGAAGAAACTATTGAATTTCTAAAAAAATCAGGAAAGAAAGGTATAGTTTTAGGTGGTAGACCATATCACTTAGACCCTGAAATAAATCATGGAATAGATACCCTTATAAATAATTATGATTTTGCTATTTTAACAGAGGATAGTATTGCCCACTTAGGGAAAATAGATGGTACATTAAGAGTTGTTGACCAATGGACTTATCATTCAAGGCTTTATAATGCAGCTTCTTTTGTATCTGTCCAGGATAATATAGAACTTGTACAATTAAATTCATTTGGATGCGGATTAGATGCAGTAACAACAGATCAGGTTCAAGAGATATTGTCAAATAATAATAAATTATATACAGTATTAAAAATAGATGAAATTAATAATTTAGGTACAGCAAGAATAAGGATAAGGTCTTTGATTGCAGCTATTAATGAACGAGATAAAAATAATATAGGTGCAAAAAAAATAAGTACCCCTTCAGATAGAATAATATTTACAAAAGAAATGAAAAAGAATCATACTATTTTAATACCTGAGATGTCTCCCATCCATTTCCAATTTATAGAAAAAGCAATGAGACTTTCAGGATATAATATGATTATATGTGATATGAATATGAAAGCTGCTGTAAGTGAGGGATTGAAATATGTTAATAATGATGCATGTTATCCTTCAATAATAACTGTTGGAAGTCTTATTCATGAACTGAAAACAGGTAAGTATGATTTGAATAATACGTCAGTTGCTATATCTCAAACTGGGGGTGTCTGTAGGGCTACTAATTATATTGCATTTATTAGAAAAGCACTTCAAGACGCAGGATATGTTAATATTCCAGTTATATCAGTTAATGCAAGTGGACTTGAAAAAAATCCTGGGTTTAAGTTTACACTACCTTTAATAAAAAGATCTATATTTTCAATAAATTATGGTGATTTATTGATGAGAGTTTTATATAAAACAAGACCATATGAAAAGGTTGAGGGTTCTGCGAATAAGATGTATGAGAAGTGGAGAAATGTATGCTTAGATTCTCTTGATAAAGCGGATACTAAGGAATATAACAAGATATTAGCTGATATTATTTCAGATTTTGATAATTTGCGTTTGCTAGATATAACTAAACCTAAAGTTGGGTTGGTTGGAGAAATATTAGTTAAGTTTCATCCTGGTGCTAATAATAATATAGTTAATGTTATAGAAGCTGAGGGTGGAGAGGCTGTTATGCCAGATTTAATGGGTTTCTTTTCTTATTGTGCTTATAATGGTGTTTATAAGGGTAAATATTTGTTAGATAGTAAAAAAACTCAGATAACTAATCAGATAGCTATAGATTATATGGAACATTATAGAAAAGATATGAAAAAAGCTTTAGAGAATAGTAAAAGATTTTCAGCACCAGAAACAATAGAGAATTTGGCTAAATCTGTATCTGAAATAGTATCTATTGGAAATCAATCTGGTGAAGGATGGTTTTTAACTGCTGAAATGATAGAACTTATAGAGTCTGGTGTAAATAATATAGTTTGTATGCAGCCTTTTGCATGTCTTCCTAATCATGTAACTGGAAAAGGTATGATTAAAGAATTAAAAAGAAGATATAAAAGTTCTAATATTGTAGCTATTGATTATGACCCTGGTGCAAGTAATGTAAATCAGTTAAACAGGATAAAACTTATGATGGCTAATGCTTTTAAAAATTTAAATGAAGAAGAGGATAAAGCTTTTCAAGAAATAGCTTGCAAAAAGTTAATCTAGTAGTAAAAATCCCTATTTGTTTTAAAATAGGGATTTTTGCATATAAACTGGTGAAGGTGATATAATTTAAAATGAGGTGAAATTATGAATAGATTATTATGGTATGGATATTTTGTATTATATTTAGTATGGTCTTTAAGATTTAAAATTAAATTGTTTTTTATAAAGAAAAAATCAAAAGAAAAGGCAGAAGAATATGCTTATGTAAAAATCAGAAACATGGCAAATTATATATTAAAGATTACAAAAAGCCAAGTTGAAGTAAAAGGTCTTGAGAATATTCCAGATGGAAGTTGCGTTTTTGTAGCTAATCATCAAGCTATATTTGATGGATTTTTAATATTAAAGTATATAGATAAACCATATGTTTTAGTAGCAAAAAAAGAAATTCAAAAACTTCCTATTATTAATTCTTGGATGAAGGAGATTAGTACTATATTTATTGATAGGGCAAATGTACGAGAGTCTTTAAAATCTATAAATAAAGGCGTTTCATATATTAATGAAGGATATTCAGTTGTAATATTCCCTGAAGGTACTAGAAGCTTAGGCGGTGCTATGAATGAGTTTAAAAAGGGAAGTATGAAGCTTGCATTAAAGTCTAATGTGCCAATAGTTCCAATTGTTATTGATGGTACATATAAAGTTTTGGAAACTGGTAAAAAGGTTAGAGGTCATAATTTAAAAATGACAGTACTTAACCCAATATATACAGAAAACTTAAGTAAAGAAGAAAAAAATAAACTGTCTTTAAATATTCACGATTTGATAGAGGAAGAATTATTTAGAATGTCTTAAAATGAGGTGATTTTATGAGTTTAAGATTTATTTATGGAAGAGCAGGAAGTGGGAAAAGCTATTTTTGCTATAATGACATAGATGAAAAATTAAAACAAGGGAAAAAAGTGATTATTTTAGTTCCGGAACAATTCTCATTTCAAACACAAAGAAATATAATAAATGTTTTAGGTGAAAAAAAGGCAAATTGTATAGAAATTCTGGATTTTAAAAAATTAGCTCAAAAGGTATTTAAAGAAGTTGGTGGGATAAATAGAAAATACTTAGATAAATC
>JBGUER010000196.1:0-4417 GCA_041821285.1 Clostridiaceae bacterium | reverse complement strand
AGTAATTATCAAGTGTTATAATCACTCTTACTCCATGCTTATTTGCACTATCCATAATATAATCAAATTTTTCAAATTGACTTTCATTAAAAGCCCATTCCTTTGTATAAAATGAATTAGTTTGATTAGTATCTGAATTAAATCCCCAAGTTCTAACTACATCTAGCCCGCTTTTTTTTGCTTCCATCATTGATATATCTATATATTGCTTAAATGTATAATTTGTTTTACTAGGAATTATTACTTCTACTTTTTTTCCATCCGCAGTATATGTTACAGCTGTATCTACCGCTGATATTTCAACATTATCGGTAAATGGAAATTGGTAACAATTCCACCCATTAAAATAATATGCTTCTCCTTTTAATTCAAATTCTGTACCTTGTGTTTTTATGTAGCCATGATTTTCAAGGTTACCATTGTCTATCATTATATCTACAAATGAATATTTTTCTCCACCATCATAAATAGCTTTAATGAATAATGAATACGCTCCATCTGCTATAGCTTTTGTATCAACATCTGCAACATAATTATATCCGTCATATTTCATATCTATTTCTTTACCATTGATTATAGCTACCACATTTTTCAATGTTTTTTTAGTATCAATTATATTCGCCTTAATACTTAATTTATCTTTCAAAGTAGCTCCAAATAAAGGTGATTCTATATTTATATCAATGGCACTATTATTTACAACTATTTTCGATGTCGCCTTAGCCTGTGATCCTTCACTACCATTTGCCACAATATCATATTTTAAGCTTCCATCTTTTTCTTTCGATACATCCAAATCACATAAATAATTTAAATTATCTTCTGAACTCATATTAACTTTCTGTCCACTTTCTGTTTCAAGAAATACATTTTCTATTTTTTCTCCATCTGGTAACTGAACTTGTGCTGCTATTTCAACTGACCCATTAGTTATCTGTTTTAAATTTTCAGGAAAAATTACATCTACTGAAAGTTTATCTGAAAAAGGTGATAAAACAATATCATCTATATATATAGGCCCATTGTAATCACTTTGATAACCAGATATTCTAAATACTAACTGAGAATGTGCACCTGATACTGATAAATATTTTTTCACAGAAACCTTTGCATATTCTGTTCCATTTATAATTTCTCTTTCAATAGATGATAGATCAATATCCTCCCAATCATCTATCGGTCCCCATGTATCATCAAATGCTTGTCCAAGCTTTAACAATTCTCCAAAACTATCTGGATTTGGTATATATATATCATAACTTAACATTTTAAATTTACTAGTATCGATTTTATTTTGATTATCTAGGATTGAAGTCTTAACATTAGCTTCTTTCCATGTAGATGAATCTAAATTAACATCAACTTTTAAGGCACCGTTATTACCGCTTCTTTTTAAATCTTCACTATATGAAATATCTTTTTCACCACCTGAAAACCCAGTTCCCCATCCAATTGAAAAACTATCAACTTCTGATTTATCTTCATAATTCCATACAAATTTATCCGTTGGTATTACAACATTTTCTGGCAAATCCACATCCTCACTAGGATCATTTTCATCCTCATCTACTACTAATGTAGATGAATATAATTTAATGTTGTCAAGATAAACTGGACCAGTATATGAACTTCCACTACTCCCTAATCTTAGAATTAAAGTTTTTGCATTTCCTTCTAAATCTAATGACTTTTCATAATCATACACTCCATATGTTATTCCATTAATTTCAGTAGTTTTTAGAGTAGGAACATCTACTACTTCCCATGACTGATCTTCTGTCCACGGGTCATTATATACTGTAGCTAATTTTAATTCCCCGCTATAACTACTAGGATTAGGAATATACAAAACATAGCTAATCATTTTAATTTTCGAAATATCTACTTCTGTTCCGTCATTTGTAAGAGCTTTTGCTATATTAGCGTCTATCCAACTTGTTTCATTAAATTTCAAATCTACTTTCAATGAGCCTACACTATCGTTTGTCTTTAGATCCTCACTGTAAGAAACTCCATCTTTACCTTCTTCAAAACCACCCCAAGCTTTAGAAAACCCCTCATTATCACCATTTTCAAAATTAAAACTTCTAGCTATTTCTAAATCATTTTCTGTTTCTTTAGCTTTAACAATAATTGATGGCATAATATTAGATATTAAAAGAAAAAAAATCAACGCTAAAGAAATACATTTTTTGTTCATTTACACACCCCCTAATAAAGTTAACTAACTTTTTAAATATGTAAAGTAACCGATTACTTAACAATATACCATTATTTTACTACAATCGTTTTCAGTTTGCAATAGACATATTAAAATATTATTAAAAATACCAAATATTTATTGTTCAATAATTATTTTAATACAGATCTTCACACTAAAGATTCTTTACGCTCATTCAATAAACTTCTATAGGACCCTGTAAATCACGTCGTCACATAAAAAATAAATTTCTTAATATTTTTGTTAATTTTCCTGCTCCGTCCCCAATATGCTATAATAAAAATAGTAGAAAATAATAGGAGGTTATTGCATGGAAAATAAAAATAAAACCATAGGATTTGTTGGAACCGGCGTTATGGGAGCAAGTATGGCATCACATATATTAGATGCAGGATATTCTGTTTTAGTATATAACAGGACAAAATCTCGTGCAGCATCTTTAATTGAAAAAGGGGCCATTTGGAAGGATTCAGTACAAGATTTATCAAAAGAATCAGATATCATTATTACAATAGTTGGATATCCTAAAGATGTAGAAGAAATATATTTTGGAGAAAATGGAATACTATCTAATACAAAATCCGGATCATATATCATTGATATGACTACCTCTAAACCAAATTTAGCTATAAAAATATATGAAGCGGCTAAACTAAAAAACATACATTCTCTTGATGCGCCTGTATCTGGTGGTGATATTGGAGCTAAAAATGGAACATTAACCATTATGGTTGGTGGTGATAAAGAAGCATTTGAAAAAATCAAACCAATACTTGAAATAATGGGTAAAAACATTGTTCATCAAGGAAAAGCTGGTTCTGGACAACATACAAAAATGTGTAATCAAATAGCTATAGCCTCAAATATCATAGGAGTATGCGAAGCTATGACTTATGCAAAATCTGCTGGGCTTGACCCTGAAACTGTACTTCAAAGTATCGGATCTGGAGCAGCTGGAAGTTGGTCATTAAGCAATTTAGCTCCTAGAATGATAAAAGGAGATTTTGAACCTGGCTTTTATGTAAAGCATTTTGTTAAAGACATGAATATTGCTTTATCTGAAGCTTCCGATATGGATCTTAAAACTCCTGGTCTCAAGCTTTCAAAATCCTTGTATGATGAACTAATTAAACAAGGAAAAGAAAATAAAGGAACCCAAGTTTTGTTTGAATTATTAGATAAATAAAGAAAGCAGTAAATTCTTAATTTTCATTAGAATTTACTGCTTTTATTCTTTATTATTTTAAATTTTCCAAGTTGCTATGTATTCTAAGCTAGTGTTTTCTGTATCTATTTTAGGGTCATTGAATCCCCAATTTCCTTTTATATTTGTTTCTTTAGCACTTAGCTCAAAATGACTCATAGCTATCCCCATATCTATATATTGCATTTCAAATCCCATTTTATTACCTGCATACTTAACATCTCTATGAAGATAAAAATATAATTCTTGTTTATCTTTAGATAAAACAACTCTCCAAGGTTGTTTGTTTGAAGCTGATGGCGCTAATCTAACCATTTCTAGCGGAATTTTATATCCTTCACTATCAGTTTCATTTAATTTATTAGCAAAATCATCATAATAAAATAATTCTTCAAATTTTTTTCTTGTATCAGATTTTGCAATGTATCTGACTAAAGAACCAGTTAAACCCGGTTTTTCTTTAGGATATCCTATAGGGGTAACTATAGGTATAATTTCATCATCATCTAAAACTAATTCTTCTGCAAAAGCACTTCTTTTAAATGTTCCTCCTAGCCAACAAGTACCAATACCATTCTCTGTTAAAAATAACACCAATTTTTCAAATATAAATCCCAATTCAATAAGAGACTCTTTATCTTTTTTCGATACTGCAGCTATGTACCTATTAGGATTTTTTATAACTCCGTAAGTTCCTAATTTTATTCCTTTTTCTGTTTTATCACTTTCAATATCCACCACTTTAATTTTTACTTTTTTATTTAAGGGACCTTTATAATTATTCTCATCCTTTATATAATCATTTATTATTTTCATTGTATTTTTATCTATGTTATTCTTATCAAAATTTCTAATAGACTTTCTCTTTGTTATAATTTCTGTAATTGAATTATTCATTAACCTTCCCCTCTTTTATCTTAGATTTTTATTGCATTGAAAAGTACTCTTCCATTAATTTTTCTATTTTGTTTTCGATTTGATTTTTCTCATTA
>JBGUER010000195.1:0-4473 GCA_041821285.1 Clostridiaceae bacterium | reverse complement strand
CCTCCATAGATAAATGAAATTTAATTATTTCATATGTCTACTTAAGTGGGATTGTATCATTTCACAGCTCTTTTAAATTTTCCTTAATCTTCTCTAGTATTTTATTTTTCTTCCACACTGCTTTAGAATAGCTCATGCCCTTCTTCTCTGCATAAGTTTTTAGACTTACATCATTATAATAGACAAATAAGATAAGCTCTAGTTCATCTGGAGGAAGTTTTGATACAGCCTTTCTTAAATTTTTAGAATTCTCTAGTTTTATAAAATCATCTTCAACATCGGTTATGGCCATTAGCGTATCTATAAATTCATCATTAGAATTATCTAAATTTATTTTCTGATTTAAACTAATTTCACTGTTGCGGTTCATATTAGTTCTAGCTAAATACCGCATGCTGTTTTTAATAGACACAAAGGCGTAAGGGGAAAAAGTATGGGAGCCTATTTTGTACTTGTCTACGGCATTTATAAGAGCCACATAGCCACTTTGAACTAGGTCATAAGTATCATAACTGTTTATGTTGTAGGATTTAGCTATTTTGAATATAAAGGGTTTAAATGTTTCGAAAATTATTAATAAGGATTCATTATCACCTCTTTTAGCTTTTATTACACAACTTTCAATTTTTTGTTGATTCAATAAATTACCTCCTAATATTTACTATACTACCATAATAAGTAATATCCAAAATTAAGTCAAATTAAAATTTTTATTGAAAATATTATTTTTTATTGAAAATTATGGGAAAAGCATTATAATAAAAAGAGAGGAGATGGTAAATATTGGAGAAAAACAAATTTATTAATTTAGTTTCTGCCGCAGCTGTTAGAGGATACATAAAGTATCACATTTTCGCAAGTGTAACAATAGCCCAGGCAATTCTAGAGTCTGCATGGGGTGAATCGGGATTATCTAAAGACGCAAAGAATTTATTTGGCATAAAAGCTACGGCTGAGTGGAATGGAAAGGTAGTAAGTTATAAAACTTGCGAGTATATAAAGGGGGAACGCTGCACGGTTAGTGCTAGTTTTAAAGCGTATAATTCCTATGATGATAGCTTAGAGGATCATCTTAAATTGCTTCTTATAGCAAGGTACGCCCACGTTAGGATAAGCCTTAATTACAAGGAGGCTTGCATTAATTTACACAAATGTGGGTACGCAACAGATATAAACTATGCAAATAAATTGATCCAGATAATCGAGGAAAATGAACTCTATAAATTTGATACTATAGAATATCTAGAAAACTTCACTAGTATGGATTGTCATATAAGGAATTTTCAAAAGCTATGTAATGACCTTAATATTTTGGATTATAAAGATGAGCATTTAGTAGAAGATAATTTATTAGGGCCTAGAACAAGAAGCTGCATCCCTAAAATGCCCTGTCTTATGAAAGGATCAAAAGGACTTGCAGTTAAATATGTTCAGGAAATAGTCAGAACCACTGTAGATGGTAGTTTTGGACCATTAACTAGAAAAGCGGTTATGGATTATCAAAATCGAAAAAAGCTTAAGATTGATGGAATTGTTGGCATAAACACTTGGAGGAAGATAGTGGAGAGTTGAGAGTTGATAGTTGAGAATTGAGAATTGAAAGTTGATAGTTGAAAACTGAAAGCTAATATTTAATAACTAAAATTGCTAGCTAATAGTTTAAATTTAGCAATTGAAAATTATACATTAGCAATAGATAAAGCTTCATTGAGAATTGCCCATTGATAAAGCCCCTCCTCTAATGGGAATGTTTTCAATAATTAGAAAATTGAATAAAATAATTCTTGTTAATTAAAGTAATTAAGAGTATTATATAATAGTATAAAAATTAACAAAAAAGTAAGATAGCTCCATAAATGCACTCATCTCACCGAAGCATTTATGGAGGCCCACCAAGTCATAAATATATTACGACTTACAAATTCATTATATTATAACAATATTTACAAGTCAACGATATATTTATGACAAAGTGCTTACAAACCTTGAATTTCTAATGGAAGAGGGGCGCTTTTCTTATGTTATTTTATGAGAGTTTAGGATATATTGTAGTATTTAACAATATTAAAGCAAATTTTAGATTATAGTTTTTGGGGATATAGGAGAATATAAATATTCTCTTAGGAGAATACAAGTATTCTCTTTGTAGAATACAAGTATTCTCTTTGTAGAATTTAGAAATTATCTAAAGGCAATTCCCCTATTCCCCTATAATCTTAATTTGCTTTTATTTTTTACTCTAAATTTAAATAGGACAAGTCTCTCTAAAAATCTTTATATTTTAGGAGAGCACTATGATATCTGCGATAAGAAAATTAGAAGATGATCTAGAGGTATCAGCAAAGGAAGAAAACATTTCTATGGCAATAAACCAGATAGATCTTATGCATAGAGATGATGATGGATTCATTACCATAGCGGTTAAAAAAGAAAATAATTTTGTGCAATATCACTACAAAACAAATAGCCTAAAAAACAATATAGGAAAGGCTCTAAGCATTGAAAATGTTAACTTATATGTAACACCAAACAGTTTCTATAAGCCCTTTAGGCGCATTGAAAACATTAGAAAACTAAATACTCTCTATATTGATTTGGATTATTATAATACAGAAAAATATAAATATTATACTTTTGGTGAAATAAAAGCTATTTTAGACCAAAAGTATTTCAATAAAAAAGTACCAAATCCAAGTTTTATAATAAATACAGGTAGAGGAATTGCAATATATTGGTTAATTGAGCCAGTTCCCCATATGGGGCTCCCCCTTTGGAATGCAATTCAGAAACATTTATTAGATAATCTTAAGGATATTGGAGGAGATGCTAAGTCAATAGATAGTGCAAGAATCATGAGACTTGCTGGAAGTCAGAATTCAAAAAATGGGAATATAGCTAAGATCCATGTCTATGATGAAGAATACATTTATACACTAAGAGAAATCCAAGAAAATTATCTACCAGTGCTAACCCCCTATGTTAAAAATCCAGTACATGGTAAAAAAGGGAGAAGGTCAAAGATAGTCAAACTTTTTACTTTGTACAGTCTTCACTATAATAGGTTGCTCGATCTTGTTAAACTTCAAGAAATGCGGCAAGGATATTGCAGAGATAATCAAGGAAATCTTGTTTTAGAATCACAAAGAGAACTAATGTGTTTCCTCTACAGATATTGGTCATGTTGCTTTCTAAAAGACAAGGACAAGGCTCTAGAAGACACTTTAGCCTTCAATGAAGGATTTACATCAAAGCTAAGTAAAAATGAAGTAATAAAGGCTACAATAAGCGCAGAAATAGCCTTTGATAATTGGATGCAAAATGAATTCAATAAGCCACAGGAAAAACAATTAGAATTAGATTGCCTGGGAAATAATGTCAATAAAAGTCAATTAAATGTAGCACAATCAAAACAACCCAATATTACTGTTAACTCTAAACAAATTAAAAGTAGAAATATAGATTATAAATTTTCAGGATATAACTACAAAAACCCCACATTAATAGACCTTTTGAATATTACAAAAGACGAAATGAAAAATTTTAAATTAAAAACAATAATAGATAAAGAAGAAGTAAAAAGAAGAGATTATGAAAAAAGAAAACTAAAAAGGAGAAATGAACAAGGACTAACCTTTCGAGAGCAAGAAAAAGATAAAAAAATAAAAGCCATAAAACGGCTTAAAGACTCAGGATTCAGCAATTCAGAGATTGCTTTAAAGCTAAATATAAGTTTAAGATCTGTGTGTTATTATAATAAAGAATTAAAACAAACACAAAAAGTGCAATGAAACGGTGTGTTATATTATAGGGGCGTAGCCTGTAACTCCATTTTTATAAGGAATTGCAGCTTTTTATAAAGTCTATTGTGGATAATATTGTATATAACGTATTAAATTGGGTATGTAATTCATGTGTATTATGGTACGTTAATTAGATTATTATATGTCTTGGGTTATTGGTTACCTGGTGATAAAGATCTAAAAGGTTAAAAAGCTTAAAAAGATTGCTAAAGCTCCATACTTTAGCTAATCTTCTTGCTTACATCAGATCCGTCTAGTTTGATTGATATTATAGTGGATAGCTGGTTAATGGAATCCGTTAAAGCAGTAAGCTTACCTTCAATCCGTATAAGCAGATAAGCTGCCACTGCGATGGGAAATCCAACATTAGCTACAACAGTCATAAAATCCTCCATGTTCTCCCCTCCTTTCTTATTATGAAAACCGCATAATTTCTAAATTTAGTTCTTAATACTATATATGCAGCTTAAGGAGAAATTCAGAGATTTGATAGGAAATAGTTAGGGAAAGTTGGTAAATAGATATGAGAAAATATAAGAATATATAAATACATAAATATAGGAATATATAAATATAAGAATATAAGAATATAAGAATATATAAACATAAAAATATAAAAACATATAAATACAGAAACATATAAATACAGAAACATATAAATATAAAAATATAG
>JBGUER010000194.1:0-4528 GCA_041821285.1 Clostridiaceae bacterium | reverse complement strand
ATCCTATAGCAATTTTGTTTCATTATTTTTAAATATTCACTACATTTATCTTTATTTTCAATATTATTATTATTTAAATATACTTCAAGAGATTGAACAACCATATATATAATATTCATAGGTGTTTTTATTTCATGAGATATATTAATAAAAAACTCAGTTATTAATACATTAAATTCTCTAGTTTCATTTAATAATTTTAAATTTTCTCTAGCATCAGTCTTTAATCTTTCTAATTGCTTTTCTGTTGTTACATCAAGTAAAAATGTTAATACTGAAGGCTCACCTTCATAAATGAAAAATAAGGAAGTATTCCGTACCGCAATAGATTCTCCTTTGGAATTCAATATAGCTTCTTCATCTACTTGCTTTGATATTTTTTCATTAATTATTTTATGATATTTTTTCTTAACTTCTTCTCTAATTTCTTCATTGTAATAATTATAAATACTTTCTTTTTCTAATTTAATTGCCGCTTCTTGTCCTAATAATTTTGCAGCACCTTGATTTGCATATATAATTTTATCATCTTTATGTACAATAATAGCCTTTTGAGCGTTTTCAAACAACATATCAAAACACATTTTATTTTTAAATAACATTTCTTCTATTTTATGCCTTTTAGTACATTGAATTTCTAATTCACTACTTAATGATTTAAGTTGTTTTTCTTTTTCATTTTTATATTCATTTACAAGTTCTACATAATATCCAAGAATCCATGCCAGTATAATAAATACTCCAATTAAAACCAAATCATTTTCAAAATAAGAATTAATATTATTTACAGTAGGTGCATACATTAAATCAACACCTAAAATAGCTATACCTGAAACAAGTGCTGACATAATTCCGTAACCACTACCATACTGTATTATCGTTATTATAATTACTATTAAATACACATATTTAAATTTATTTTGATAATCATGAAATATATATATTGGTAATGATATTACAGTAATATAAAATAATATTTCAAATATACAAGAAAATTTATTTTTACTCTTTTGATTTAGCATAAATATATTTATTAATAACCAACTAGCGTAAATTAAAATTAAACTAATTAATACAAAACCGATAGCTTTCGTATTGATATACCCATATTCACTATTATCATTTATCCAATAAAAAGGTAAAAACTGATATACTATGATACAACCAAATAACATTATTGTAATTTTTAAAACTATTAACATTATATCTATTTTATCTTTTATTACATTCTTTTTTATATTCAATTATTTGCCCCCACTAAAAAGCAAAAATTATAAGTTTTAATTAATAAAACTTATAATTTTTGTTAATTTACTATCTAGTAATTTTGCTTAAGCATTTTGGTTCTTCTGGTTGATAAAGACAAAAGAAACAAGCTGACACAGAAGTTGAAATAGCAACTAAAGTACAAGCACTTGCTATGATGCCAAGGAACAACTTACTAATTTTAGATTTCATTCTAATTTCCTCCCTTTATCTTTTAAAATTCAAAATAAAGTCAACTTTATTAAGAATATTTATTCCTCTATGTGTTAACATAATTGCTTGCCATAATGCAGCTAAGCTTATACATTCAAAAGCTTTTAAAAAATATGTATTTCCTGAATTTATAAACAATAATAATGTAATCGTCATTATTATTAAATATATTATTATTATTACTTCAGATTTATGTTTAAGTTTTTTTCTCATTTCAACACTTGAAATTGGTTTATTTTCACTCTCTACTGGTGCTAATTTCAATACTATAATAAATGCTATTAAAATACTTATGAATCCAATAATACTTACAAAGTAAATATTTTGCTTAGTTAAGACTATTTTAATTAACAAACCAAATCCTGTTGCAACTGAAACTCCTATAAAAATACAGCGACCTGGTGAAGAAGCATGAGCTCCACCAGAATATTTTTTTAGCACACTAACAACTATAGAAAAAAGAAGAACTTCATAAACTACCCCAAATACCATTCCTATAACCATAGTCCATAAAACAGACCATAAAATTTGAAATAACCCTATTGCTCCATAAATTATTATTTTTTCTTTATCTTCATCAACATTTAATATTACTCTAGCATTCTTACCAATATTAGTAGCTATTTCTTCAGTTAATTTCATTTTTAACCGCTTCTTTCTTATTAAATAAAAAATAAATAAACAAAATTGCTAGGATAAGAAATATCAATGACGGTATTTCCAACATACATTTTGTAAAAGCATTTTTAAATGCAATTTCTATATTAATACTAAATATATCAAATAAAATTGTATTAATTAATTCTCCAATTAAAAGTAATAACATCGTAAATATTGTACTGTATATTGCTCTTAATAGGGGTATACCAGCAATCATAACCACACATATAATAAATACATTATTTATTATTATATTTATTCCTATATGTATAGGAAGGAATCTTACAAAATAAGCGACTAAAGCCACAGAAATACTACATAATATATATCTAGATTTAATTATTTCATGTTTAGCTATAATATATATTCCAAATACAGTTATAAAAGCTTCTGGAATAGCTCTCATAAAAAATTCTATCCATGTAAGTTTTAACATACATCTATTCCTTTCATTATAAATTTACTTGCATCAACCTAATAATATGTAATATTCTACAAAAATATTAAAACTCCTTCTTTATTTTAACATTTTTATATATTATAATACATTTAAGTAAGTTTGTTGTATAACTAGTAAATTTTTAGTCAGTTTCTTACTCAGAATATTTTTATAGAGGTGATTTTATGATAGAGACTATTTTTTTAGCCATAGTTATTTCAAAATTAAAAGGGTACAAGCCATCACGATTATTTAAAGCTTGGCCAATATATCTTATAATATCATTTGAATTAATATACATATTATTACAAATATTAATTTTCAATGACAATTATAGTTTTGTAAAATATTCTTCTGTGTTAGAAAAATGTTTTCTTATTTTATTCTTAATATTAGCTTTACTATACCAACAATATCTTAGTGCTATTATTGGTTCCGCCTGCATTATTATAGGTGGCTTATTAAATAATCTAGCCATTTCCTCAAATAACGGTAAAATGCCAGTTTTCCCTACATTATCATATTTAACAGGCTATGTAACTCATAAATCTTGGATGGTTGTAGGTGATATTCATATTTTAGGGACATCCACCACTAAACTAAAATTTCTAACGGATATATTTGATTTAGGATATTGCGTAATGAGTATTGGTGACATCTTTATTAGAACTTTCGTATTCCTTATAGTTTTCAACACTATAAAAGAATTAAGCAAAGACATTTACCTAAAGAAATCTAAAAATAGCTAATTATTTTTATTCATTAGCTATTTTAGTATTTACTTATTATTATATTACCTTTAACTCTTTACTATATTTATTCAAAACTTCGCATCCATCTTCTGTAACTAAAACAAGATCTTCAATTCTTACTCCTATATCTCCTTGCAAATATATACCAGGCTCAATAGAAAATATCATACCAGGCTGAACTATCTCATTATTAGCTGAAGACACATCGCCTAAATCATGCACATCAATACCAATGGAATGACCAGTTCTGTGGGTAAAATATTTACTGAATCCCTTTTCTTCAATATAACTTCTTGCTGCTTTATCAATATCTGAAAATTTAACACCTGGTTTAACAGCTGCTATTCCTCTTTTATTAGCTTCAAGCACAATATTATATATTTCTTTATATTTATCAGATACATTTTTATAAAAAACTGTTCTTGTCATATCAGAACAATAAGACTTATACATGCATCCTATATCCAATATTACGCTATCGCCTTCACTAACATAAGATTTGTCAGTTTCATGATGTGGGTCTGCTGTATTTTTACCAAAGGCAATAATAGGTTCAAAAGAAAAACCTTCACTTCCTAAATCTTCATATATGCTTAATAATATTTTACTCATTTCTTTTTCAGATAAATTTTTATCCACACTATTTATAAGTTTATCCACTGCCATATCATTTAACTGTGACGCTTTTCTCATAAACATCTTTTCTTCTTCGTCTTTATACATTCTTATTTTATCAACTAAATTAGAACCATTAACAAATCGGGTATCTTTACCTAAAAAGTCCATAAGTCTAAGCAAAAATTTACATGGCCAATTTTTATCTATGCCTATACATTCGTTTTTACCAATATATTTAGCTAACATAGAAACTTCATCATCTATATCATTAAACCAAACTTTATCTATTCCTAAATCTTCTGAAACAGGGAACAATTCATTTATAAATAACTTATGTTTCCCCTTTAAACTAATACAAAGTACTAACATTCGCTCTCCTGGATGAATCCATTTTCCTGTAAGATAAAATATAGATGCTGGGTCTGATATTAATAGTTTATCTACATCTAATTTTTTCATTTCTTCTAATACTTTATTAACTCTGAAACTATTCATAATATCAATCTCCCTGATTTTTAGCTGATTTTTTCTATTAATATTTGATCTCCTTTTGCATCAACGCCTATACTGCTGCCATTAT
>JBGUER010000193.1:0-4593 GCA_041821285.1 Clostridiaceae bacterium | reverse complement strand
TATCTAGGCTATGGCCCCTTAAGTATTCAGATGTTTCCATTCGTTTTTTCCCTGGTATTTGAATTTCTTTTATTAGTATAATATTGTCCTTAGAATTAACATATATACCATCTTTATCTAATTTTATTATTTCACCAGATTTTCCTTTTGATTGTTTTTCCAGTATTTCAATTTTAAATATTTTTATTGTATCATCTTTATATCTTGTTCTAGCGGCAGGTGCTGGATTAAGACCTCTCACTAAATTTTTTATATCTTTTGCTGATTTATCCCAATCTATATAACATAAATCTTTATTTATCATTTTAGCATAAAAAACATCATCTTTATTTTGTGCTACAGGGACAATATTGTTTTTATATAAACCATCAAGAGTTTTTACTAAAAGGTCAGCTCCTTTAGTTTTTAAAATATCATAAAGATCACCAAAATTCATTTCCTCATCTATAATAACTTCATCTTTAAGAAGCATATCTCCTGTGTCTAATCCTTCAGCCATAAACATAGTAGTATTTCCTGTTACCTTCTCCCCATTTATAACGGCCCAATTTATAGGAGCTGCTCCTCTATAATCTGGAAGAAGAGATGCATGAAGATTTATGCATCCAAACTTTGGAATATCCAATATTTCCTTTGATAATATTTGGCCAAAAGCCACTACTACTATAAAATCAGGATTTGAGTTTTTCATTTTTTCTATTAATTCATTATCCTGCCTTATTTTAATAGGCTGAAAGACTTCTATATTGTTTTCTAAAGCTATTTCTTTTACAGGAGACATGGAAAGTTTTTTTCCCCTTCCTTTTTTCTTGTCAGGTTGAGTTATTACCATTTCTACGTTATATTTAGCTATTAAAGATTTAAGAGAAACAACTGAAAAATCTGGTGTTCCCATAAAAATAATATTCATTATTCATCATCCTCATCTTTTAAAATTTTGTCTATAAATAATATTCCATTTAAATGGTCTATTTCATGACAAAATGCTCTAGCTAAAAGTTCCTCGCCTTCCCATATAGTATCTTCGCCTTTTTCATTTAATCCTTTAACCTTAACATAATTTGGTCTGGTAACTCGACCCTCTTTCCCTGGTACACTAAGACATCCTTCAACATCTGTTTGTTCACCACTAAAATCGATTATTTCAGGGTTAATGGCTGCAAAAGCACCCTCACCTACATCTATAACTATAACTCTTTTTAATATTCCCACTTGTGGTGCTGCAAGACCTACACCATTTTCTTCATACATAGTATCTTTCATATCTTTTATTAAAGTAGTTAATCTTCTATTTATAACTGTTATTTCTCTACTTTTTTTTCTAAGAATATCGTCTCCCTCTATTCTAACGTTTCTAATTGCCATAATATACCTCCACTAAACGAAATTATTTGGATTAATATCTAAATTAATCCTTATATTATTGTATACCTCTTTTACCGATTCATAAATAATATTTTTAATATTATTTGAAAATATAGTTGTAAATTCACCTTTTATTATTATTTGATATCTAAAAAAGTCTTTTATTTTATATATCTGACTTTTAGTTGGACCCAGCATTGTCACATTTTTATCGTTTTCTATTTGGTTTTTTATTAAATTTCCAATAATAAATGCATATTTCCCTAAAAGTTTTTCATTTTTTGAACTTATATTTATAGAAAGAATTTTAGAAAATGGTGGGTAATTTAATAGTCTTCTAATTTCTATTTCTTTTTTATAAAAACCTTCATAATTACTTTTAGCTGATTCTTCAATACTATAATGTTCACTATTATAAGTTTGGATATAAACTTCTCCTTTTTTTTCGCCCCGTCCAGCTCTACCTGAAACTTGGGTTACTAATTGAAAAGTTTTTTCAGCTGCCCTATAATCAGGCAAATTTAAAGATAAATCCGCGGCTATTATCCCAACTAAAGTAACATTTTCAAAATGAAACCCTTTAGCTACCATTTGAGTCCCAATTAAAATATCAGCTTTTCCTTCTTTAAATGTCCTATAGATATCCTCATAGGAATTTTTACCTCTTGTTGTATCGTAATCCATACGCAAAGTTTTTGCAGTAGGAAATATTTTATTCAATTCTTTTTCCACCTTTTCAGTGCCTACTCCAAAATATTTCACATATTTACTTTTACATTTAGGGCATATTCTTGTAGGTTTTTTTACGATACCACAATAATGACATTTTAATAAATTTTCATCTAAATGATATGTTAAAGTTATATCACATTTATCGCATTTAAAAACATAGCCACATTTTCTACAAGATACAAAAGATGAATGTCCTCGTCTATTAATAAATATTATTATTTGTTCACCATTAATTAATTTTTTTTCAATATCTAATCTTAAAGATCTAGATAACATGGTTCTATTTCCACTTTCCAGTTCTTTTCTCATATCTTCCACGTGAACAGTAGGTAGATTTGAGTTTTCCACTCTATTATTTATATTTATTAATACATATTCTCCTTCTTGAGCTTTATAAAAATGTTCTACTGAAGGAGTAGCTGACCCTAAAACTACTTTTAACTCATGATATTTAGTTAATTCTTTTGCAATATCTACAGTAGTATATTTAGGATTTTGTTCGGATTTATAGCTAGCTTCTTGTTCTTCGTCTAATATAATAAGCCCTAAATCCTTAAATGGTAGGAAAATTGCGGACCTTGCACCTATAGCTACTTTAACTTCTCCATTTTTAACTCTCTTCCACTCATCGCATTTTTCACCTTCAGATAATCTACTATGATATACTGATATATCTTTGCCAAATCGACCTTTAAATCTTTCTACCATTTGAGGTGTTAAAGATATTTCTGGGACAAGAATTATAGAAGATTTATTATCTTTTAAAGCTTTTTTAACTAAATGCATATATACTTCTGTCTTTCCACTTCCTGTAATTCCTTTTATAAGAAATATTTTATCTTTTGAATTTATTATTTTATCATATGCACATTGTTGTTCTTCATTTAATTTTAATTCTTTTAATGGGGAATATGTTAAGTTATTATATCTATTTATTTTTTTATCTTCTTCTATTAGTATTTCATGTTTTATCATAGTGTTTATGGAAGACAATGACAGATTATAGCTTTTGCTAAGTAGGTTTTTTTCAAACAGTCCTTTATTTTCATTTATTAATTTATAAATATTCTCATAAGGATATTTATAAAATTTTTCTGGAAGCTTTTTATTAATAAATAACATTTTTTTGCTTTTATCTTTCATATTATTTAAAATAGGTGAAGGTATAAATACACGTATACAATCACTATAAGTTGCCAAATAATTATCTTTCATATATTTTATTAATTCAATATTTTCAACGGTTAACAAAGGATATGGATCTAAAACAGATAGGATTTCTTTGCAATAATTCATGCTGATTTCTTCAATAAATTCAAAAACAAATCCATCTACTTTTTTATTAGAAGCACCAAAGGGTATTTTAACTCGACTTCCAATAAATATAGAGTCTTTAAGATTTTCCGGAATTTTATATGTAAATATTTTATCTAGACTGATAGATTTTGATAATACTACTATACCAACGTAATCCATAAAATCATCCTTAATATAAAAAGGGCATAAACTTTAGTTTATTACCCAATTCTAGTTTATTTTATAATTTCATCAAATAACCTATGAGCTATTTGAGATTTTTCCATTAAAGGAAGTTCTAAAATCTTTTTATCTTTTGATATAATAGATACCTTATTTAAATCAGATTTAAATCCACTGTTTTCTAAGGTTATATCATTTGCTACAATAAAATCTAAATTTTTAGCTTCAAGCTTTATTTTTGCATTTTTAAAAATCTCATTGCTCTCTGCTGCAAACCCAACTAAAATTTGATTTTTCTTTTTTTTACCTAATGATTTCAATATGTCTTTATCTTTTTCTAGATTTAAAACTAAATTGTCTTTCTTTTTAATTTTCATATCACTATACTTATCTATTTTAAAATCAGATACAGCAGCTGCAGATATTACAATATCCATTTCATCGTATAAATTATCCACTATATCTTTCATATCATGATTTGTGTAAGCATTATAAAAATTTAAATCATTAGGTTTTTTTAAATTTGTAGGCCCGGAAACAAGATATGTATCAGCCCCACGGTCTCTAGCCGCTTCTGCTATTTTATAACCCATTTTTCCACTAGAATGATTTGTTATATATCTAACTGGGTCAATAGGCGAAATCGTAGGTCCTGCGGTTATTAAAACTTTTTTGCCTTTTAAATCTTTTTTATAATTTATAAAACTATTAATTTTTTCGCATATTATTTCAGTATCTTCTAGTTTACCATTACCTATATCTCCACAGGCTAATTTACCTTCTTTAGGAGATATAAAATTATAGCCTAAACTTAAAAGTTTAGCGATATTTTCTTGAACTATTTTATTATTAAGCATGTTTGTATTCATAGCAGGTGCAAAACAAACTGGTGCATTAGTTGCCATAATAGTAGTTGATAATAAATCATCTGCTATTCCATGTGCGATTTTTCCAATAATATTTGCGGTAGCGGGAATTATACATACGTAATCTGCTTTTTTTGCTAAAGAAATATGA
>JBGUER010000192.1:0-4934 GCA_041821285.1 Clostridiaceae bacterium | reverse complement strand
GCCTTCCTTAAACTGGTTTAATACAATGTCCTTCTCACTACTATTTAAATTACTTGCTATGTATGCTGTTCTAGTCATTCCTACTGCATCCATATTTTCCTTTTGGTCCATCATTAAAGATATAATAGGTGCAACAACAATGCTTACACCTGGCTGAAGCATTGATACAAACTGATAGCAAAGTGATTTACCCGTTCCTGTTGGTAATATTCCTATTGTATCATTTTTTTCTAATATATTTATTATAATTGGAAGTTGACCATCTCTAAATTGGTCAAATCCAAATAAATTTTTTAAAATATATCCGAATTCTTCAATATCAGATCCTTGTTCACCTAATTTAATTTTATATTCTAAAATATTTGTTGTTGACAATTTAAAATAATTTTTGTTATCATAATAATCATTTCTAATATAAATACACTTTTCATTTAATATATTTTCATCAGTCCACCTCTTGTATATACTAAAATCAATATTAATTCCTGATTCGTCCTCGCCAAAAAAAACCTCTAAATTAGGAACTACATAATTGACTTTAAGAAGTTTTGTAATAACATTAATCCATTTTTTTATATCCTCATATGCTAATTCTATTAGTCTTGAAATATTTTTATAATCTGTTTTGATAATGTTAAATTTCCATTTTATATCTGTGATTTTTAATTTTCCAAGCTTTAATAATGACAATAATAATATTTGAAATCTTATGATAATATCATATTTCAAATTCAAATCATACCTTTCATTATGTTCTAAAGCTTCTTTATATTCGTTGATTTTTTCGCACTTTGCAACAATTGAATATATGTTTTTCATTATTGATTGTAAATTTGTTGTTTTATTCTTTATATCGTAAGTATTAATTCTAATTACTTTTATATTCGATTTCAATAAAGTTTTATCCCTTATTTTGTCCTTATTAATTTGATTATAATTTCCGTGGGACTCTCCATCAACTTCAATTACTAAATTAGCTTGAGGTAAATAGAAATCTACTTGTTGCTCTGCAAATTCAACTTTGGAGTCTTCTATTATGTCACTGAACTTTGCTTCTGGAAGAATTAACTGTTTTGTAAAAGCGTAGTCCTTCATATATTTGGGATATATAGTATCATAGAAGATTTCTGCTGGATTATCTAGTGATATACCATCTCCTTTTATGGTATTTATCCATTCGGGGTTATTGTTTTTAATTAAAGGTATAATTGAATTCTTATCTATAATTAAATTACCTAATTTCTTTATTAAGATTTGACTTGGTTGAGATGGAGTTCCTCTCTGAATAATGTTCTGTATAACACAATAAACTCCAAAGAATGAGTCGTATTCAGGATCATACTTAACATCTTTTAATTTTTCAATATTTTGAAATACGAAATTGCTCATTGTATTACCGTATGAGCAAGAATATTTTTCCATTTTACAGTCTCCTTAATATTGTTCGCACTATATGATTATACATAATTAATCTAAATTTTACTCATTATACCATTATAATACAATTGTTGCACTAGAAAATCAACAAGGACTATTTCTCATCCTAGCTGTCTACCTTATATTTTTCTATTCATTCGTAGAAAAGCTACTTCAGTTTTATCTAAAAAGTAAAACTTTAAAATTCCAGATTAATATACATCTATTAGCTCCAATACCAAACTTACTAATTCATAGTTTGTATTTTCTATCAATTCGACTTTTTCAGATAGTTTTTTAAACTGTATTGCTCTAAGTCTTTCAAGTTCTTCATAATAAATATTTAATAGGAAAATACAAAACTAAACAAAAGTTATTTTGACAGTTTTTCCTATTATGTTACTATAAATATATAAAAGAATTATTTGGTATTTTCTTTTATATTTATTAAAATGACTGGAGAATAAATTATGAATAAGTTTGGATATGCAAAACCTTATAGTGGGAACGTTAATTTAGACATACAAATAGATCAACTCTATTTATTTATAAGAGAAGAAAATTTTATTTTTACAGATAAAAAAAATAGTATAGAAAATTATAACAAACTAAAAACAACAGCAAAACCTGGAGATGTAATATATATTAAGTCTATGTTTGTATTAAATACAGCCATAGATCAAATTGTTAAAGAATTAGAATATCTTAGAAAAAATGGGATATTAGTAAGGATATTAGATATCCCCACAACATTGGATAAATACAATAATTTTGGTGAAAAGCAAGGGAAAATTTTAGAAATATTAAATAAAACAATAGAAGAAATGATGATAATAATGGGAGAAAATGAGAAATTCAACATTTTTAAAAAGCAATTATTAAAATCCGGAAATTCTAAAAACGAATCAAAAAATAAGGGCCGACCTAAAATAGGATATCCAGCAAATTGGAACAAAATATACAGTATGTGGGAAAACAAAGAAATATCTTCTAAGGAAACAATGAAATTATTAAATCTAAAAAAGACTAAATTTTATGATTTAGTAAAAGAATTCAAAATTTAAAAAAGTTTAATGAAATAGCCGCTTTTTACAATGATTTTATGTTCGTAAATTAATCTATAATTTACGAACGGAATATTATTAATAAAAAATTCGTATTATATAATATAGAGTATAAAAAAACTAAAGAAAAGGAGTATAAATAAATGAATAACGAAATAAAAAAAGTATTGTATAGAACTATTGATGGCATTCCAAATGAAGATTGGTATTATATTATTGATCCAGATGAACTTGTAGAAGCAGCAGATTTAGATGGTTTCTCTATATATAAGGTTTGTAATTTAGGAAACAAAATTTGTTCCAATTTGAATAAATTAGCTGAAGAAGTTCGCAATGATTTTGATGAAAAATATTGTGATTGTGACTATGATTTTGATGGAGATGATGTTATTAATGAAATTAATGAAAGATTCGATATGGAATTAGAATTAGAATATTGCCCTGATTTAATGATTTTTGATGAAGATGATATTCTTTGGGATGAAGAAGAAATGAAATTCTATGAACCTAACAGTTTTAATACGGAAATGGTTTATCATTTTTGGGATTTTCAATTTCAAACATGGACATATGAAATTCCTGATGAGATTATAGAAATTTCTGATTGCATAGCATATACCTACTTGGACGAAATAGAAAACACAAATGGGACAAGCTTTTGTACTGGCGGTATTGGACATCATTCTTATGTAGCTTATTTAAGAAAAAATCAGTATTTAATAAAAGAGGAATCTGATTGGGAATACACAAGAACCATTGCAAAAGTAGTAGACAAAAAAGAATTAATAAACTATTTGGAGAATTTGAAGAGGAACGTAAATTATTACTTAAAAAAAATACATTATTAGTAACAAAATCTTATTTCAAATAACAACATTTAAATGCTATAGTAAAAATAGGTCTTAATATCGTTAGTAGAAAATAAAATTATTATAGTATTTTGCATTAATCGAGCCTGTGAAGAAAAGTCTGAAAATTAGATTTTAAGAGATAGCTTTCTATGATAAAATAAAAAATCATAGAAAGCTATTTTTTACGGCAAATCGAAAACCAAATTTTCAGAGGGAAAATAATATATCATTAAAACATTATTGAATGAATATGACATTCAATCAGCTGAAGACAATTAGTATGCATTAGAAGATCTGTTAGGCGGAACAATTCAGAGTATGCTTAAAGCTGAAATGGACACCCATCTCGGATAAGAACCATATGAAAGATCTTAGAGCAGCAACGTCAGGTATCAAAGGTTTAGCCGATAGTTTTTATAGATGCTATTCATTTTTCAGTACGAGACAATAATGCAATCAAAAAACTTGCTGCTTATGTCATATTAGGAATCAATGAAGACGAACGCAAAGAAGTAATAAGCTTTCAAATAGGCTAAAATGAAAGCAGTAAATATTGGTTAGAAATTCTTAATGAACTTAAAAATCGTGGCATTAATGACATCTTAATCTTATGTGCAGACGGCTTAACTAGGATGAAAGAGGCTGTAAATGCTGCATTTACTTATACAGAATATTAACGCTGCGTAGATAATCAAGTTAGAAATACATTGAAATATATTGCTGATAAAGACAAGAAAAATTTATTGAAGATTAAAAAATCATATATCAAGTTCCTATTGATACTTTAACCCACGAAAGAATGCTGGAAATCACTGAAAAATGGGAAGATTTTTATTCTAATGCCATGAAAAGATGGTCAATAAACCGAGAAGGTATAAGCCCGATTTTCAAATTTTCCACTGATGGTAGAAAGGTAATTACACAACCAACACCGTTGAAAGTCTGAACAGTAAATACTGTAGGCTAAACCACCATAGGAGTGTATTTCCAAATGATACATCCCTTCTGAAGGCTTTATATCTGGCAGCTTTTGAAGCTGCTAAAAAGCGGAATATGCCTCTTGAAAATTGGGGTAAAGTTTATGGCGAACTTTCAATAATGTTTAAAGCAGACTTAAATAACTCACTAATAAAAACAGCAACACCCTTGAAAAAGGGTGTTGCTGGCATACAACTTAACATTATTTATACCATTTCTAAGCATATCTGAAGCAATTACTAATCATGTATGTTTAGAAATTTATCAAATTAGTTGTCACAATTTCTAAAAATATTTAATTATGAGACAATCGTCTATTAATTCTTTTTATCAGCATCTTTTTCCACTCACTCTAGATTCATTTTCTTTTGTTTTTAAGATCTTAATGCTGGCATTTACCACTTTGACTTCTACGGCATTGCCTTCAGGACTGCTTATGATAACGTTTTTTAGGGATATTTCCGATGTATTTTTTACGTCCGAGTTTGAAGATAGCGTGACAGTTGCAAAAGTGCCGGAAGTTGAAACTCCTCCTTTGCCAAGAATGCAGCCATATACGGTTTTGAGCGTCCCGTTATCTATTTGACTGGTATTGAAAAAAGTTTTTCTGCTGTTCTGTTTAAAC
>JBGUER010000191.1:0-4939 GCA_041821285.1 Clostridiaceae bacterium | reverse complement strand
CTTCAACTAATATTCCATATTGCTCTAAAATATTAACAGCCTTTTTAGTTTCATCTATTGGCAGTTTTTCTGCATTTATAACAAATATAAAGCTTAATAATTTATCTTCTATCATTATCTTTCTAGCAGCAGTTATTCTTTCATATCTTCTTTGCAGTGTTTTAATAACTTCATCATTTTCTATTTCAGCATTATTCTTTTTACCATTGTGTTCAGCCATCTGCATAAGTCCTAATGACTTTCTTCGCTTCTCCATTAAAGAGTCAATCCATGCACCTAATAAATCCGGCAAAGATAAAAGTCTCACTGTATGTCCTGTAGGTGCAGTATCAAATACTATTTGATCATATTCTTTACTTTTATCTACTATTATTTCTATCATTTTATCAAATAATGCTGCTTCCTCAGTCCCTGGAGATATCGCTGAAGCATTTATTTGTTTGTTTATTTCTTTTACAATAATAGGACTTACCACATCTTTAAGTCCAAGTTTTACATTATCCATATACTTTTTACTTTCAATTTCTCCACTTATCTCAAGTGCATCTAAATTAGGATATATATTTATTATTTCCGAACCTATTTTCATTCCAAATATATCACAAGTAGAGTGCGCTGGATCTGTAGATACAAGTAATGTTCTTTTCCCTAATGATGCTGAATGCACAGCAAACGCAGCAGAACAGGTAGTTTTACCAACTCCACCTTTCCCACCAAACAAAATTATCTTATTCATTGTATTCCTCCTTATTTAAGCATCTAAATCAAAGTCTCCCCATCTTTCTCCCCATATAGACTTTCTATCCATCATTCTTCTTGACCATCCTTCTAAGTCATCAGCTATATATGGAAGAATTTCTAGTGCATAATAACTAGTTGGAAGGGGAATTCCTAATTGATCTCCAAAACATAATAATATGAAATTATCCATTTCATTATGCGCTTCCTTTTTTAATATAGAACTTGATTTTCTGTTAAAATCAGAAGCTCCTTCAAAAAACATCTTAAAATCTCTAAAAAAATCTTTTATAGAATAACTCATAGAACCTCCTTATATTATAAAAGCTAACGTAAGTTACCCTACGTTAGCCTAATAATTTTATTCTTTATGCTTTCATATTTTTAGTAGGCGTATTTTCTTTAGAACTTAAAGTCTTAAACCCAATCACTATTAGAACTATTGCTAGAACAAATAGTACTGCAGCAACTACTACAAGTAAAGGACTTCCTGTAGCTCCTTCTGCTGGTTTTAAGTTTTGCAAAGCAACTAGTACTAAAGCTGCAAGAGTAACTATAAACATAAATATTGTTGGAATAACGGCCATCCAATTGTCTTTCCCTTGTTTCTTTAAGTAAACAGCAAGAGATAATAATGCTAAAGCAGCTAATAACTGATTAGCAGAACCAAATATTGGCCATATCTTTTCATATCCTTTGAATGTTAATAATCCACCTAAAACAACTGTTATTCCAGTTGCAACATATTTATTAGTTAATATATTTGCTTTTTCATTACCAGATTTTCTATTATCAAACATTTCTTGGAATATAAATCTTCCAAGTCTTGTTGCTGTATCTAGAGATGTTAACGCAAAAGCAGAAATTGCAAGTGCTGCAAATGTTGTTCCTGTAGCTGCAGGTATTCCAAATGAATTCATGAACGCACCAACACCAGTTGAGAATACATTTAAAACTCCACCAGCTCCAGCTAGTTCTCCAAATTGAGTAGATGTAATATAAGTTGCAGTAATAATAGCTACTGTAGCTAAAACACCTTCTATAAGCATTGAACCATATCCTATTAATTTTATATCTTTTTCACTATCTATCTGCTTTGATGTAGTTCCTGATCCAACCAATGAATGGAATCCTGAAATAGCACCACAAGCAACTGTTACAAATAACATAGGGAATAAATAATTATAATTTCCGGTAGCCTGAAATGATGTAACTGCAGCTGTCTGGATTGTTGGATGCAATACAATTATACCTATAACTGCGCCAGCCATCATTATATATAGTAAAAATGAATTTAGATAATCTCTTGGTTGAAGCAATATCCAAACTGGAACAATAGAAGCTATTGCTATATATACTAATAAAATAATAATCCAAACTTCTTTAGAAAAACTTAAGAATGGAAATTGAACACCTATCCAGATACATGCAAATAAAAGAGCAACTCCTATAATACTACTAATTAAAAGTCCAGCTCCTCTTCTATAAACAAGAAATCCGAATCCTATAGCTAAAAGAATAAATAAAACTGAAGATGTACCAACTGATGGATTACCAGCAAATAGTCCTGCACATATAGAAGTAAAAGCAGCTATAACTAATAAAAGTGTAAGCCATGCAAACCAAGAAAATAGTTTCTTTCCTGAATCTCCCATATTAACATGAATAACTTCACCTATGGATTTACCATCATGTCTTACTGATGCAAATAAAGAACCCATATCATGAACACCACCAACAAATATACTTCCGATTATTATCCAAAGCATAACTGGTAGCCATCCAAATACAACAGCTTGTATAGGTCCTACTATTGGGCCTGCACCTGCGATAGATGAAAAGTGATGACCTAACAAAACTGGAGCCTTTGCAGGACAATAATCAACGCCGTCTTCTCTTGTATGAGCTGGTGTTGGTCTACTTGCATCTACACCCCATTTTTTACATAGAAAAGAACCATAAGTTACATAGGCACCAACAAAAATTACGATAACTAATAAAATAAGTACTAATGAATTCATAAAAACCCTCCTAAAATATTATTTACTTTCAAAACTAAATTTCTTTTTTTCCCTCCTCCCTAATTTATTTGTAAATATATTATTGGTCATAGGATTAACAAAAATAATTTTTACATTAACCCATCCCTTAAACGCAAAAGCAAAACTTTTATAAAATTTAAATTTTTTAATAGCCTTTATTGTATCTTTGTCAGGATTTTCTTCACAAGATACTAAAAAAGTTATATTACTAGACATATGTTCTTTGTCACCGTCAATATCAATAATGTCATTTAAATGTTCTTTTAAAATCCTATTTATATCTTCAATATCCGATTTTTCGAAACGTTTACATGATTTATTATATAACAAATATTCATTTGATGTAAATGCATATATTTCCGCTGTTTTTACAGCCACATATTTTGCACTTCTTATATAATATTTTCCATAAATATCGAATTTTCTTCCAAACATTTCTTTATCTTTTTCTATATCAAAATATTTTTCCAAACTTGATTCTAACTTAACCATATACTCATCATTATTCATATTATAATTTGTCCCTCTTTTCTTTAACTTTATTATATACCCTATGGAAAAAAATTTCCATAGAATATATCAGTTAATTAAATTTATTATCTATTATTCGATATAAAAAATATTGCTAAAGTTCCTGGGCCTGAGTGAGAACCAATAACAGGGCCTATTTGATTTATAATTATATTATAATTTCTATATTTTTCTTCAATAATATCTTTTAATTTTAAAGCCTCACCTAAACAATCACCATGACTTATAGCTATAGTATTTTCCTCATGAATTTCAATATTATTCTCCATAAGTTCCATGAGTTTTCTAATTGATTTTTTTCTTCCTTTTACTTTATCAAAGGGGATTAATCTTCCATGATCATCTACGTGCAATATAGGTTTTATATTTAATACAGAACTTACTTTAGCTTTTGTTTTAGATACTCTTCCACCTCTGTATAGATATATCAAATCATCAACTGTAAAATAATGACTCACTTTGTATTTTGTTTTTTCAATATAAGTAACTAATTCTTCCTTAGAATAACCTTTATCTTTCATTTTTACAACATTATAAATAAGAAGACCTAAGCCTAAAGAAGCGCTTTTACTATCTACAATAGATATATCTGCATAATTATACTCTTCTTGCAAATCATTTTTAGCCATTATAGCTGAATTATAACTTCCACTAAGAGCTGAAGAAAAGCAAATGTATATTATACTCTTCTTTAACAGTATATGTTTCTTGAATTCCTCATAATACCTATTTGAATTAACTTGTGTGGTTTTAGAAATATTACCATTTCTCATTTTATTGTAAAATTCACTATATTCTACAGATACTCCAAAATCATCTTCTAATTCTTCATCTCCTAGGCTATATCTAAAAGGTAAAGTAATTAAATTGTTTTTCTTTATAAAATCTGCTGGAAGATCGCAACAAGAATCTATTATTATTTCAAAATCCATACTTCTCTCCTTAATTCTGTGTAAGCTTCAATTTTATTATCTAACATATATGCAACTATTACAAGAAATTTTTTTCTATATTATTTTCTATTCATTTCTTCTATTATCTTTTCAGCAAATTCATCTGTCTTTAAACTTCCACCTAAATCACAAGTAAGATTATCTTTATTTTTTAAAACAGATTCAACAGCTTTTTCTATTTTTGCCGCAGCATCATATTCATTTAAATACCTAAGCATCATAACTCCTGACAAAATACAAGCTGCAGGATTTGCTATGTTTTTGCCAGCTATATCAGGTGCAGAACCATGTGCTGGTTCAAATACAGCACCATCTTCCCCAATATTTGCACCGGGGACTAATCCAAGACCCCCAACTAATCCTGCTGCCATATCTGATAATATATCTCCATAAAGATTTGGCATAACTAAAACATCATATTTTTCTGGATTCAAAACTAGCTTCATACTCATAGCATCAACTATTACATCTTCATATTCTATATCTTCATATTCCTTAGCTATTTTTCTTGCCGAGCTTAAAAATAATCCATCACTTAATTTCATAATGTTAGCTTTGTGCACAGCAGTAACCTTTTTTCTTCCTTCTTTTCTTGCAATTTCAAAAGCATGTCTAACTATTCTCTCTGAAGCTTTTCTAGTTATTATTTTTATACTTTCAGCAGCGTCATCACCC
>JBGUER010000190.1:0-5021 GCA_041821285.1 Clostridiaceae bacterium | reverse complement strand
CATTTTCTCATCACTATCTTCAAATACTCGCAAATTCACTATTTTATCTGCTAAATATAATGCATCATTTATATCATCTTCAAGTCCCACTCCAAGTAAAATATTAAACCCCTGAGCTACTTCCCCAACTATTTTACCTTCAATTTCTACACTAGAGCTCTTAACTCGTTGAACTACAGCCCTCATTGCACTCCCCCCTAATTCTTGGTTCTATAAACTTCTAAGACACCTTTTATCTTTCCTATATCCTTCATAAGTTTCCATAAGCTTTCCTTATTGTTTATTTTTAATTGTAGATCTATAAATGCAACGCTGTTCTTTTTTGTTTTAGCATTTATACCATATAACTGAATCCTAGATTCTGTAATGACCTGCATAGTTTCTGTTAATAAATTTTCTCTATCTTCTGCCCTTACCTGTATTTCAGCAATGTAATAAGTATTATCATTGCTCCCCCAATTTACTTCTACCATTTTATTATTTTCATCTTTATTTAAAGAAGATACATTTTTACAGTCTTTTCTATGAACAGAAACGCCTCTACCCTTAGTCACATAACCTACTATATCATCTCCTGGAACAGGATTACAACATTTTGCAAATCTCACCAAAATATTTCCTACCCCTTTAACTACTACACCAGGATTATTTACTTTAGGTGTTTTTTTATTTGCTTCCTTTGCCATTTTCTCTTCTATTTCTTTTAAAGTTTCTTCATCTGTTTTAGCTTCTTTACTAAACTCTCTTAATTTTAAAATCATGCTAGAGGCAAGAACAGTTCCAATTCCAACTAAAGCATAGACATCCTCTATAATAGTTACTCTATATTTTTTTAGTAAATAATCTAAAGATTCTCCCTTTGCAATTTCCCCAAAATTAAAGCCCTGTTTCTTAGATTCTTTTTCAAGCAAATCTTTACCTTTTTCTATATGCTCTACTTTCTTTTCTTTTTTAAAATAAGCCTTTATCTTACTTTTAGCTTGATTGCTACTTGTAATATTAAGCCAATCTATAGAAGGACCTTTTGGCACAGAAGACGTTATTACTTCAACTATTTCTCCTGTTTTTAAATGATACTCAAGCGGCACCATTTTCCCATTAACTTTTGCACCTTGAGTCCTATTTCCTATATCTGTATGAATCTTATAAGCAAAATCTATAGGAGTAGAATTTCTTGGAAGACTAATAACAGTTCCTTTTGGAGTAAATACAAAAATTTCATCTGAAAATAAATCTATTTTAAATCCTTCCATAAATTCAGAAGCATCAGAAGTTTCTCCTTGCCATTCTAATATTTCTGGAAGCCATGATAATTTTAAATCCATTTTATTAGAAGTAGACGGACTTATTCCCTCTTTATATTTCCAATGAGCAGCTATTCCATACTCAGCAGTTTTATGCATTTCAAAAGTTCTTATTTGAATTTCAAAAGGCTTTCCTAAAGGCCCAATGACAGTAGAATGAAGTGATTGATACATATTAGGTTTTGGCATAGCTATATAATCCTTAAATCTACCTGGCATTGGCTTATATATAGTATGTGCAATACCTAATGCCGCATAACAATCTTTAACGGAATTCACTAATAATCTTATGGCTATCATATCAAATATTTGGTCAAGGTTTTTATTCTTATTAATCATCTTTCTATATATACTATAAAGATGTTTTGGTCTTCCATCAATTTCGCATTCTATATCAGAAAGTTTAAGATTACCTTTTAACTCTACCATTATATTATTTAAATAATTTTCTCTCTCAGCTCTTTTA
This sequence comes from Clostridiaceae bacterium, assembly GCA_041821285.1. Lineage (GTDB taxonomy): Bacteria > Bacillota > Clostridia > Clostridiales > Clostridiaceae > JAJBWD01. The sequence continues at coordinate 3,251 of JBGUER010000190.1, read as the reverse complement.
TCTGAAATTTGCCTAGCTAAATCATAGTATTCATTTGGATAAATGTATCTAAAAGATAAATCTTCAAGTTCCCATTTAACTTTAGATATTCCAAGCCTATGCGCAAGTGGAGCATAAATATCTAAAGTTTCTTTAGACTTCAATTTTTGTTTTGCTTCCGGTAAATATTTAAGTGTTCTCATATTATGAAGCCTGTCTGCAAGCTTTATAATTATGACCCTAGCATCTTTTGCCATAGCAAGAAGCATTTTTCGTACGTTGTCCGCCTGTTGTTCTTCTTTAGTTCTATATTCTATTTTTCCAAGCTTTGTTACACCTTCTACAAGGTCTGCAATTTCTATGTTAAATTCACGTTCTACGTCTTCATAAGAATGTTCTGTATCTTCTATTACATCATGAAGCAAACCAGCAACTATAGTATTAGTATCCATACCCATTTCTACCAGTATACATGCCACATCTACAGGATGACAAATATACGCCTCTCCAGAAACTCTTTTCTGGTTTTCATGAGCATTACATGCATATTCATAACCCTTAATGACTAGTTCTTCATTAATATTACTATTATTTTTTCTTATTATTTCAAGCAAATTTTCTAACATAATATCCATCCTTATAGTAGCTATAATAAAAGCTGGTTAAAAAACCAGCTTTATTTTTTATAATTATTATATAATATTGTTCTCTTATTTGCAATTTTTAATAATTAAACTTCATATTTTACTAAAGAATTTACTTCATATTTTTTAAGTTTATCTATTCCTCTAAGTTCAGTTAATTCTACTACAAAATCTATAGAAACAACTTCTCCCCCAATTTCTTCAACTAATTTGGCAACAGTTTCAATAGTTCCACCTGTAGCTAATAAATCATCAACTATAGCTACTCTTTGACCTTTTTTTATAGCATCTTTATGTATTTCTAATTCATCACTACCATATTCTAAATCGTACTTAACTGAAAATGTTTCAGCTGGTAATTTTCCTTTCTTTCTAACAGGAACAAATCCGGCTCCAATAGCATATGCTAAAGGTGTTCCAAATATAAATCCTCTGGCTTCTGGTCCAACTACTATGTCGACATTTTTATCTTTTAATATTTTTGCCATTTCATCTACTGTATATTTCAAAGCTTCTTTGTCCTGCAAAAGTGTTGTTACATCTTTAAAACTTATTCCTTCTTTAGGAAATCCCTCAATTATTCTAATTTTTTCTTTTAAATTCATCATTACTCCCCCTAAAACCCTATTAAATTTATTTTACATTTTATTATATAATAAAATCTAAAGCTTGTTCAAGTTATTTATTATAATTTCTTTTAAAAATACATTTTCTTGTTTTTCACCCTTATTAAAATACTTAGCTATTTGTAGTGCTCTATATTTATCACAAGTAGTAAATAGTTCAACTGCTATTTTAGCATTATCTATCTTCGAAACCGCCTTAGATTTCTTGACTAATGAATATACTACATCAGAGATTTTTTCATAACTTATACTCTCTATATTATTCTCTTTTAATAAAGCTTTTATTCCTATATTGTTAGTATTATTTATTTTTCTACATCCTTGACCTATTAAATCTTTAATATCACTAGTTAAATTAATATTTTGGTATATCGTTCCAATCATAACTAAATCTAAATACTTTTTTACAGTAGTAGTACCATAATAATTACAGATAGCCTCTCCTAATTTATAACAAGATATTGCCTTTAAATTGTTATAATCTTCATAATCATTAAAATTAGTAGATATTATATCTATGCCTATATCACTGCATTTATATGGTTTGTATCCAACTCCTACAGTTAATATCAAATCAGCGTCTATAAATTTACAATTTCCATTTATTTCTTCCTTACTAATCTCGTTTGCATGCTCATTAGAAGGAATAAAATATTCTACCTTACCATTAAAATACTTTATCAAAAGTAATAGCAATGAAATCCCCATAACACTATCTAAGTCATGATACCCATAAACAACTACTTTTTTTCCACTATTTATTGACTCAGTTATTCTAGATATCGCCATATTCATTTTATTGTTACTACATAAGTGTTTTTCTACATTAATATTCATATGCTATCCTCCATAAAGAAAACACTTCCATTATAAAATAAATTTCTTCATTTTACAACAATATTCTTTTGTAAAAAAAAATCTCTAGCAAAGCTAGAGATTTTTTTATTATTTCTATGCAGTTTTTCCTTTTTTATTCTTTAATATAACCCAAAACGGCGATGCTATAAATATAGATGAATAACATCCTGATACTATTCCTATTGTAAGTGGAAGAGAAAAATCTCTAACAGATGGAACCAATATCAAAACAGATAGGATTGTGAATAAAGTAGTTACAACTGTAAAAACAGATCTTGTTATAGTCTGAGTAATACTTTTATTTGTAACTTCAGATATCTCTGATTTTCTCATTTTCTTTACATTTTCACGTATTCTATCAAAAACTACTATTGTATCATTTATAGAATAACCTATTATTGTAAGCATAGCAGCTACAAAACTAGCATTCACTGGTATATAAAATATAGCATAAACCGCTAAAGTTATAAGTACATCATGAAGTAGTGCTAAAATAGCAGCTAAACCAAATTTAAATTCGAATCTTATGCCTATGTATAAGAGCATTAATAAAGTAGCCACTCCTATAGCTATTAACGCTTTAACTTTAGTTTCAGATCCAATAGAAGCTCCTGTACTCTCAGCAGATAGTAACGCAGTATCTTCTAAATTAAATTCCGTTTTTAATTCATCAAAAACCTGATCATAATTATCAGATGTAATAACATTACTTTTTATATCATACTCAGTACCACCTGCAACAGTTGTTACAGCATTTACATCATAAGTCTTTACTATATCATCTGCCTTTGTTTTGTCAAACTCAGATCCCATATCTACAGCAATGATGGTTCCACCTGAAAAATCTATTCCAAAATTCAAACCACGAGTAAACATAAACCCAAGCCCTACAATAATAACAATAGAAGATATAGCAAACCAGATTTTTGTTTTTTCAACTATCTTAAGCATCCTACTCTACCTCCTTTAACTTAAATTGACCAACTGAACCTTTTCTATTAAAAAGTCCACAATTAGCAGCCAATTTTATTAAATACTTAGTTATAAATATAGCAGTAAACATACTTAAAAGCACACCAATAATAAGTGTTAGTGCAAATCCTTTTACATTTCCAGTTCCTATAAAGAATAATACAAAACCAGC
>JBGUER010000189.1:0-5093 GCA_041821285.1 Clostridiaceae bacterium | reverse complement strand
CCATTATATACATCATCATAATTTTGCGAAGCCACTGATATAACAGAAGTTTGAAGTGCATCACGCACACCTTTGGCTATGATTTGAAGCCTCATATATTCTGCCACTACACTAAATATAAGTATAAGTGATAAAACTATTGCACAAGCTAGCGGAAGTGCATTCCCTGTTTTTTCCTTCAGTATCCTTTTTATATTTTTCACTTCCAATAAACCTCACTCCTTCCTGTTGCCTTAGATTTAAAATCAATGGGAAAAGAACCAAAACTAAAGAATCCTATATCCACAGTTTCTGTAACAATTACAGTTATTTCTTCATTTAGCTGAACCTTATTTGTTCCATTAATATAATTTGCCTTCCAAGATAATACTGGGCTTATTCCTATTTCCTCCTTTAAGCTTTCGTCTTTATTATTTATCTCTGTGCCTACTCTACCTGAAATTTCTGCGGTTCTCATAATTTCATTAGCATAAGTATTTAACTGATTTTTCACTATAAATACAGGAAATACTTTTACAGCAAAAGCAATTACAAGCATAGCAGCTATAACAATGACCACAGTATCAATATATCCTTCGCCTTTCTTTTCTTTCAAAAACTTTATCATTAGGTCACCTCCTAGAATAGTTCTCCCATAGTTTTCATGATTTGAATTCCCATAACTGCAAGATACATAAGCACAAAACACAAAAGCATAATAAATGAATATTTTCTGATTTTTGAAGGTCTTTTCATAGCTTGTGTTTTTAGCCTTTGCAGGTCTAACATTTTCAAATCATGAGATAGCATTTGAAAATACACTACTCCATCATCGCCATGAAGGACACTCGTAAGTCCTCTTATCACCTCGGATAATGATGAGCTGCCAAGTCTTGAACCAAATCTTGTGAGTGCGCCTTCGTAACTTCCTGATTTCATATCTGCAACAGTAATATCAAGTTCTCTTTTCATTGTCTTTCCTGCATTTTTTTTATAAGTTTCAAGTATAGATAAAATATCTCTGCTTGCCTTCAATTCTTGAGTAAGTGTAGACACAAATCGAGGCAGTTCATATTCAATTCCTTCTCTTTGTTTTCTTACTTTTTCCTCCGCAAGTTTTATTTCTTTAAAATATATTGCTACGGATAAAAACATAATTACAGGAGTTAATATTGGTAAAATAATTAAAGCAGGAATAATACTTAAAAGTACTAAACCTGCCTTTACATAAGCTCTTGCTATATATGTTTCTGGTGTAAGATTTATTTCTGCGGATTTCAAGATTGCAGTCATCCTTCGTTTCTTATAATCATTGAGTTTTATTATTTTAGAAACTTTTGTTGCTGCTTCTAAAATATAAACTTCTATGTTTTGTGTCTTTTTCTTTTCTCTCCTGCTTATATTTAGGACTAACTTTGAAGCTTTGGCATCAGGAAATTTTAATAAATCTGCTGCTACCATATAAGCTCCAAAGGAAAATAAGCAAGTGAAGATAAATAATATTATTAACATAGCTTTCTCCTTTCTTTTGCAAAATAAAAAGACACTTGAGAATTTTAGCTCAAAAGTGTCTGATAACTATTTTTAAATTCAATTTTATATTAAATATAGTTTATTAAGTTGTTTTTATATTTCAAATTATATTGTTGTTACATCCCAACTGCATTAATAATTCTTACTTTATATATATAATATACTTCTGATAATATGGCTAATAAGAAATTACTCATTTACAAATAATTTCTTCCATTCGCAGTCAGATAATACTTTCATACGGTATTCTAAGTCATTCGGAATATTTTTATTTATTGTGCATTTATTCTCTAAGCAGTCCAAATACAATGCTACTTGAACTAATGCATAATGTTCAAAATCACCACTTGCATCTTGAAATGAAACAAATTTTTCCAAGAATGTAGATGCCTTCTTTAATTGTATGTACGCCCATCTTTTATTATCACAATCAGCATCATAGCTTAAATAATTTATTTTTTCAAAATTATATACATATTTTCTATATTCTTCACTTCCACTAGAAGGCGAATATAATTCAATATATAAAGACGTTTCAATATTTTTTTCAGAATAAAACAATCCATTATTTTCAAATCCCTCACAATTCATATTTTGCATACTATCATGTTCAAATGCGATAGCATACTTTAATGCATTTAGATATAAGTTCATTTGATTTTGATTATTTAAATTCGATAACTTAAGTTCAAATAAGTTTATAATGTAATCAAAGGGGAAAAAAATTTCTGAACCATATCGGTTTTTTTGCTCTTTCTCCAAATTTCTTAGATAATCTATATAATTATTAAACTCCTCCACTTTATTTATTGTTCTATTTCTAAAGTCCAAAATAACTTGTTTTTGATATTCATCAATAGCATTTGTTATTTCAATAATAAAATCAAATTGTGCTTTAATATATTCAAATATTTGTGAAATGTATATTTGAACTCTTTTATGATTATCTCCATCTTTGCTTGTATAGACAACTGCATAAATATCGCAATCATCATCGTACCATATAATTCCATTATTCCACATTACATATGGACTACACTCAAAATCATTAGCTTGATATCTTTTGTGGTGGCTTGTTTCTACTGGATGAACCGAGCATAAAGAGCGCAAATATTCAAAATAATTTCCATCTGTTCCTTTACCGTCACTACCAAGTTGATTAAAAATCTTTGTTGACTTTTTAATTTTTTCATCAGTTATATCAAAAATTTTTGCTAACTCTTTTACACAATCCACAATTACAGATGCATTATTCATAAAGTCATAAAAATCAAATGCACTTCCTTTATATATTCCAGTATTCAACCTAATTCCATTCAAATAATAAACAGTATCATCAAGTCTATCCATAATAGCACAAATTTTATCCCATGCACGATAGTTACCATATCTTTTTTCATAGGAAATATTTTTCTGCTCGTTCACTTTATTTCTTAATGTTTTAATAACGTCAATGTTAAGATTTATTTGAAATATATCTTTTGCCATTTTAATATCCTTTCATTAACTTTGTTAATATTTATCTATTTTTCTTACACTTCTATTAAGAACTAAAATTAATTGTAATTCAGTCTTCAATTATCATATTCAAATATTTTGCTTGCCATTTCTAATTGCAGCTACCAAGCCACTTAGCTATACTTGATTTATAGATTGTAGATATTCATTTATTGTCTTCTAAATTCAATATGAACGTCAATTTTTTGTTATATAACGACTAAACCCATATACTTGTAATCACTAATTTATTTAAGTCTATATGAAGCTTCTGAATGTTTTATAGATATATCATTTGAACTATATCCAAATTTAGTAAGTAAATAATAAATATCATCTTCTTTTACTCTGGAGCTTGGTCCAATTATTATTTCAGAAATAATTCCATTTTTAATTAGCTTTTCAAATGAAAGATCAGAATAACCAATAATTTGGTCTTTTCTTACATAGAAGTTTATTGGTTTTAATATGTAATTATTAAAACTACTTGTTTTATTAAATTTTTCTTGAATCAATTCTGGCTCACCTTCATAAATTGCAGGAACATAAAAAATTCTCTCCTCATCTTCTTCTTTAAATGCTGGATTCTTCATGTAACAACTTAAAATAGCTAGTTCATCACAAATCACTTCACAAAAGGCATCAAACTCTTCAATAAAATACTTATTAAAATCATCACTTACTCTAACTGCATCATAATTAAATAGGTTTTTCATATATATTAATGCATTAGCAACAGCAAGTTGAATATTCTCAAATTGTTCTTCTTTATCATACAATACATCTTCTATATAAATATTATTTTTACGACTGTCAACTTTATAAAGTAATTTAGAACTAAAACCAATTGACACTCCTCTTCCATCATCTCCATACGCCCTCCACTGACTTAGCAAATCACCCTTTCGTGAAAAACAAGTAATGTAACTTGAATGTGTTACATCATCTCTCAACATATTTAATAAATAATCAATATGATTATTTACCCCATCGTCATACCAATACTCTTCTCTAAGATCAATTGTTATCCCCTCATCTTTAAAGGATTTATTCAATGCCTCTTCTAAAATATTTATTATCCATTTTCTTTCCATATAATCATTTGACTTACTTAAATCTGATAATCTAAAACATTTGTTAGATATTATAGCAATAAATGTTTCTAAACTACAATAATGATATAAATTCCTACCCATAGCCCCTCCATTTATTCCAATACATAGTTGTAGTTATTGTCTAACTATGGGATTTACTAACTTATTTCCATAATCCCTACTATTAATGAAATTTAATTAATATTTAATTTCCTATCGTTGTATCTTATGTAAAGTTTACTATCTCTATTTTACATAAAATATATTCTTTCTTAAAATCCATATATATTTATTGATTTTAAAGGCTTGTCCTTATTTTTTATTTCATTTTCTTTAATAACTACCATAACGGAATATCCAATTGGAAACATAAGATTGCAACTATTTGAACTATATTGCATATTATTACTTTTTACTATATATTATATCACTTTTTCCCATTTTTACATATAATTAATTCGATGCACTTGATATCCTTTTCTAAAATATCCTATCTTTTATATTCCACAGGCTTAGTTAGTTTTATTACTGCTGAAAGAGCTATAAATATTACCGTTATGCAAACTGCTAGTATCGCTTTTCCAAAGCTTGTAAACATCAAGGTTTCATACCATTCTTTATTTAGAAAATACATTAGAGGTATATTCCCAATTAGAAGTATGGTTATTGTTATAAACTCTTTCATAGGCTCATAAAGAAGATAGTCAAGTTCCGCTCCTACTATTCGCATATCTGAAAGCTTTGACACTATTGGTATTAAAGTAGTCCTTAAGTTTTTATCCTCTTGACAGGCAATTACTGAATCTACCCATTCTCTAAATACATCATTGGCTATTTTTCTTTTTAAGTTTTCAAGAGCCATTTTTATGTTGGAATTTATCAGCTTTGTTTGTGTTAAAAATCCTTTAAATACATCCGATACTGGTGGATTCATATAATTTATATTTTCTTCTATTGCTGTAATTATGCTTTCACTTCTCATATAAGATG
>JBGUER010000188.1:0-5097 GCA_041821285.1 Clostridiaceae bacterium | reverse complement strand
ATATTAGGTGAATACGACAAAATAATAACACCAATAGATGATCAAAGATCAACAGCGTCATATAGAAAAAAAGTTAGTTTAAGACTTATAAATGATTTCATAAATAAATTATAATAGAGGCGATTCCTATGACAAGGAAATTATTAAAAAATCTATGGAAAATAGTAAGCTTTGACGATGAAGAAAATATATATGAAAATTCGGATATATTAATAGAGAACAATGAAATAATAAAAATAGGTAAAAATATATCAAAAGAAGATATTGCAAAAGATGAAGATTTAGAAATAATAGATTGCACAGGACTTTTGGCTTTGCCTGGTTTTGTAAATACGCATCATCATTTATATCAAACTCTTTTTAGAGGGATAGATGAAGTTCAAGAAAAACCTTTATTTCCTTGGCTTACAGGGCTTTATGAATTTTGGAAACATATAGATGACCAAGCTGTTTATTATGGTGCAATGGTAGGTTTTACAGAACTATTAAGAACAGGCTGCACAACTACCATGGATCATCACTATTTATTTCCTAAAACAAGCACTGGAAATTTAATAGATGTTCAAATAGGAGCAGCTAAAGATATAGGAATAAGATTTCATGCTACAAGAGGTTCAATGTGTTTAGGGAAAGATGAAGGTGGACTTCCTCCAAACAGCGTAGTTCAAAAACAAGAAGTTATATTAGAAGACAGCGAAAGGTTGATAAATGAGTATCATGACAAAAATAAATTTGCCATGACAAGAATAGCACTAGCTCCATGTTCCCCATTTTCTGTAACAAACGAACTTATGATTGCAACTAGAGACTTAGCAAGAAAAAAAGGAGTAATGCTTCATACTCATTTAGCAGAAACTATAGATGAAGAAAAATTTTGTTTAGATAAATATGGAAAAAAACCAGTAGAGCTAATGCAGAGTTTAGACTGGATAGGTGATGATGTTTGGTTTGCCCACGCAATACATCTAGATGACAAAGAAATAGAAATATTAAAGGGGTCTGGAGTAGCACATTGTCCATCATCTAACATGAAATTAAATAGCGGAATATGCAGAACATCAGAACTAGTTAAAAAAGGAGTGAAAGTCAGCATAGCTGTAGATGGCAGTGCATCAAATGATGGTTCAAATATGTGGGAAGAAGTAAGAAGGGCGTATCTTTTAAACCATTTAAAATATGGAACTGAAGGGTTAAATGCCTATGAAGTTTTAAAACTTGCTACAAGAGGCGGGGCAGAAGTATTAGGCAGAGACGACATAGGAATCCTAGCAAAAGGGAAGGCTGCAGACATAGTTTTATATGACCTTGATGATGTAGCATTTGCAGGATGTCACAATCCATTAGTTGGGCTAGTTACCTGTGGTAATTCAAGCTTAGTTAAAATCACAATGGTAGATGGAAATATAGTAGTGAAAGACGGAATATTATTATCACAAAACAGTAGAAAAATAAAAATAGAAGCTCATAAAATAGCTACAGATATAGTAAAAAAACAAAGACAACTTAGTAAAAAATAAAAAAAAATCTCTAGAGGTAGAAAACACTGCTTCTAGAGATTTATATGTTGTTCTATATTATTTGAAAAAGTTTCGAATATAAATAAATAATTAGTTTTTATATTATCATATACCATATTTATATCATTGATATTAATGGTATTTAATATTTTGTTTTTATCAGCAATCATAGAATACCATTCATTAGTATCTAGTAATCCCAAATCTGAAGCAGATTCAACAGTATCTTTTATAGTGTCTCCGTTTTTAATACCGTTATGGTCTAAAAATAATTTCATAAGCTTACAAGAAGATTCTAAGGCGCACTCAAATCTATGAATAGTAGCATCTACTATAAGAGGATTGTCCATGTTTATAGTGGCAGCTTCTTGCAATTTATCATAGGTTTTTTTATAGTACTCAAATCTTATTTGCAAAATTTTTTTCTGTAATACTGGGTTATTAAAATACTCCATAAAATTTAATCTCCATTTTCTATTTTGATAATTATATTTATTAATAAATAATACCATAAGATAGATAATATGTAAAATAGTTATTTTAAATGTATTAATAAAATTAATATTAAAATATTTGTTGAAATTTGTAATATATACAAGTATAATATTACCATAATGATAAAATGGTTTATAGTTGCCATGTTTATGTTAAATTATAACTCAGGAGTAAAATATGAATAAAAAAATAAAAAAAAATATTTGGTATTCTTTAGCTATTATTATAACAACTATAGCCATATTATATGTTTTTATAGCTAATTATGATCTGCATATAAAAAATAGTAATATAGAAAAATTAAATCAAAATAATAAAAATACTATTCAAGCATTAGAAGGAAAAATATATGACAAGAAAGCGGGAATTAAAGTAAAAGGAGAATTAGTTTCTAAATTTCTTGAAGAATCTATAGAAAATATATCAAAAGAAAATTTAGATATAATAACAGAAACAATGAAAAATGAGGATCAATCTTGGAATATAGAGCATTCTTCATATTACGTAGAAGAGGAAACTGGTTTGGGAATAGATTCAAAAGGTTTGTTAAACATAGAAAATTTTGGAATGGATTTAAGGAATAGAAATTGGTATAAGCAAGCTAAAAATTTAAAAGAGCCTATAATAACTGAACCTTATTATGATATAAATACAGGCAAGCCTTGCATTACTTTAAGCTATGGGTTATATAAGGAAGATAAATTTTTAGGCGTTTTTAGTTATGATATTTTTTTAGAAGATATGAAAGATTCTTTAGTTGATGATTTATATGATAATAAATATGGTATTTATTTAGTATATAATACAGGAAAATTATTAATTCCAGTTGATGGTTCAATGGATGATGAAAATATTAATGAAATTAGTACAAATTGGGAAAAGATCAGCAATAATGAATTGAATTATATTGAATATATAGATGAAAATAATAAAAATGAAATTTATGGATGTTTTTATAATTCCGAATTACTAAATAGTAAAATATTTAGCTTTAATAAAGAATCTATAATAAATAAAAATGAGAAAAATAATAAAATAAGTGCAATTGTATATATAAGCATTATTTCAATAATACTACTTATCATGGTAAATTTTTATATTTTTTATATAATGAATTCAATATCAGGTTTCAAACCTAAAAGGAAATACTTAAAAGATATAAAAAAAATATCAAAGACTTTAAGTGATATTCAAATATTAGCAATAAGTATTAAAAATCTAGTTAATATAAAAGCTGAATATGGTAATAAAATATGTGATAAAGTATTAGATAATTATGCTAGTAAAATTAAAAGTATATTTTTAGTTAAAGAAACTATGTATTCATATAGTGAAAAAACTTTTACTGTTATCCTTACTGAAAAACTTAAATTAGAAGAAATTAAATCTATAGTAGAAGAATTGCAAAATCACAAAACTAAAATAGAAAATAATAACATAGAAATAGAAACATTTATAGGGATAGTAAATATAAATAGCACAGAACTAAAAAATTGCAAAACAGAATTTAAATTGCAAAAGATAGTGGATGATTATTTAAAAACTGATTGTAAATTTATAGATGTTGATTATAAAAATTTAATAAAAAAACAAGGTGCGGAAAAAGAAAAATTAGATATTTTAAAAGAAGCAATAAATCAGGATAGGATAATACCTTTTTTTCAAGCTATTGAAGATGTAAATACTAAAAAAATTGAAAAATATGAAGTGCTAATGCGAATACAGCAAGGAAGAAAATATTTATCCCCTTATCCTTTTATAGTATTAGCAGAGAAAAATAATTTAATAGAAGCTATTGATTTGAAAATACTTGAGAAAGCATTAGATTACAAAAATCAAATAGATAAAGAAGACAAACTGGTTTTTGCATTTAATATATCAGGAAAAGTATTAAATGATAGTGGATATTTAAATAAAGTAAGTGCAATAGTAGATGCTAAGAATATAAAAAATGAAAATATAGTATTTGAAATTACTGAAACTCAAAGTATTGAAGATATTAAAAAATTTGCAAATATGATGAATGAATTTAGAAAAAATAGATATAGATTTTCTATTGATGATTTTGGAACTGGATATTCATCTGTTTATTATCTTAAAAATGTATCTGCATATTATCTTAAAATTGATGGTTCATTTATAAAAGATATAAATGATAATGAGCAGAATCTATATTTAGTTAAAGCAATGGTAAATATGGCAAAAGCTTATAAAATAAAAACAGTTGCAGAGTTTATAGAAAATGAAGAAATATATAATACTGTAAAAGAATTAGGTATAGACTTTGGACAAGGATATTACATAGATAAACCAAGTAAAGAAATAAGAAAAAGATAAAGTGCTAAGATTGATTTTTGTGAAATTTAGATTTTTCTTTATACATTTGTATATCTGCTTCTTTTAATAATTCATCCATAGTCATTGAATTTTTATAATGAGCAATTCCAAAGCTTGCACTTAATTTATAAGGCTTTAGTTTTTTAGAATTATAATTGTCTATTAATACTTTAGTAGAATTAATTAAATTTGAAGCTGATATAAAATCTTTTTTGGTCATAATTATTAGAAATTCATCGCCACCTAGTCTTATCAACATATCACAGGGGTCAATAGTAGACTTTATTATTTTAACTAAATTTAATATTAATAAATCTCCTTCATTATGACCGTAGTTGTCATTAACAGTTTTTAAAAAGTTAACATCTAAATATGCAATGGTAAAAGTATAGGATGAATTTGATTTTGTTAAATCAATTTGTTTTTGCAAAAATCCAAGCCCAGATCTTCTATTAAAAGTAGTTGTAAGACTATCCATATTAGCATAAAAATTCAATTTATCTTCAGCTTTTTTTCGTTGTTTTATTTCTAAATCTAATTTTTTCCCTATGTAGCTCATAAAACCAACTGTTATTCCTAAAATAAATTCAATTATCATTATTACTCTATTTAAAGTATTTAAGAAGAAGGATAATTGGGTGTTTAAAAACAAAAGGTAAATTCCAATTATATAAAAATGTGAAAGAAGACCTGTGATTATGCCACCTTTCAAATCATAAAACCAGGACATAACAATAATTGGGATAAT
>JBGUER010000187.1:0-5131 GCA_041821285.1 Clostridiaceae bacterium | reverse complement strand
AGAGCTGGAGAAGCTGGTAAAAGTTTTAATGTGGTGGCGGAAGAAATAAGAAAATTATCAGAAAGCAGTCAAAAGACAGTTGATGATATAGCATGCATAGTTGAGGCTTTGGAAATAGCATCTAAGAATACGTTAAGTTCTGTACAAGCTGGGAATATAGCAAGTTCAAGTGGTAAGGAAATTGTAAGTGATGTAAATGATAGTTTTAGTAATTTAGGTGAAAAATTCAATCAATTAAATAATAATGTACGGGAAGAATATGATTTAATAAATAGAGTGCAAGAAGGTTTTGATAAGATTGGAACAGAAGTTGAAATGTTAGCGGCTATATCAGAAGAACATTCAGCAACTACAGAAGAAATATCAGCGTCTATGGAAGAACAAAATGAAAAAATAGTTAATATAAGTGATTTATTTGAACAGGTAAATAAGACAACCAAGGAATTAAAAAAAATAGTAAAAAAATAAGAGAGGCTTTGCTTCTCTTTTATCTTGTAAAATCTTTGTCTATAGTTAGAATTATATTATATAATGGATGATGTTTCTTTATTTCGGATATGATTTCTTGTTCTATAATTTCGTTGGTTTTTTTTGTATTCTTATCATATTTAATAACTACATCAAATATTAGATTCTTTATATCACCGTCTCCTACTATTCGAAAATCATGAATAGAGGAAATATAAGAAAAGTTTTCTTTTAGTATTTTTACTATATCTTTTTTTTCTATAATTATATATTCACTATTATTAATAGGATCCATATGAATTATTAGTTGCATTTTTAGTAAAATTGAAATTTCTTTTTCAGCTTTATCTATTATTTCATGAATTTTCATTATAGATATATCATAAGGAACTTCCGCGTGGATACTTGCCATAACTCTTCCTGGTCCATAATTGTGAATTACAGTATCGTGAACGCCGGTTATATATTCATAAGATAAAACAGTATCTTCTAGTTTTTTTACTAGTTTTTTATCAGGGGCTTCACCTAGTAGTGGGTTAATAGTATCTTTAATTAGTGAATAGCCAGAATATATAATAAATAGAGAAATAAGTATGCCTATATAGCCATCTATTGGTATTGATGTTATTTTAGCAAGTAGAAAAGATACTGCTGTGGTTGATGATGTTATTACATCACTCAATGCATCAAAAGATGAAGCTTTTAAAGCTTTTGAGTCTATTTTATCGCCTATTAATTTATTAAATCGTGATAGCCATATTTTTATAAGTATAGATATTAATATTAAAATGAAAGGAAGTATTGAGAATTTAACTGATACAGGAGATAATATTCTATTAAAAGAAGTTTTGATAAATTCTATTCCTACTAAAAGAACTAAAAAGCTAACCATAAGACCGGAGAGATATTCTAATCTACCATGACCAAATGGATGTTCTAAATCTGCAGGTTTTGCTGATAATTTAAATCCTAGTATAGTTATTAATGATGATGCTGAATCGGATAAATTATTAAAGGAATCTGCGGTAATAGCTATACTAAAGGTTACTAGACCTATTATAAATTTAACTATAAATAACACTAGATTTAGTATTATTCCTATTATTCCAGCTAGATAACCATAGGAATCTCTAACTTTTTCTTCTTCAATTTCAGTATAATTTTTAACAAAATGATGAATTAAATATTCAGAAAACATTATTTCCTCCTTGAATATTATAGGAATCATATATTGTATATCATTCCTTGTATTATAACATAGTTTGTAATATTATGTTATTGTGTTATATTAATATATTAATTAGGGGTGAATTTATGAATAAAGAATTAGAATATGCAAATGATTTGTTGAATTTTATTAATGAAAGTCAAACATCTTTTCATGCTGTAGATAAAGTCTCTTCAATTCTTGAAAATAATGGTTATATCAAGCTTGAAGAAGAAAAAAGATGGAACATAAAACCAGGATATAAATATTATGTAACTAAGAATGATTCTGCACTTATTGCTTTCAGTGTACCAAATACAGAAATATACAAATATGGATTTAAAATAATAGGTGCGCATACTGATTGTCCTTGTTTTAGGATAAAACCTAATCCAGAGATAAAAGTTGAAAATTCCTATTTAAAATTAAATACTGAAGTTTATGGTGGACCTATATTAAATACCTGGCTAGATAGACCACTTTCAATAGCTGGAAGGGTTAGTTTAAAAAGTGATGATATATTGCGTCCTATAAATAAATTAGTTAATATAAAAAGACCTATCGCTATAATCCCAAACTTAGCTATCCATATGAATAGACAAGTAAATAAAGGAGTAGAACTAAATAGGCAAAAGGATATATTACCTATTATTGCTACTATAAATAATAAATTTAATGAAGATGAATATTTAATCAATTTATTATGTGAAGAACTTAAAATTCAAAAGGAAGATATTTTAGATTTTGATTTGTTTTTATATGAGTGTGAAAAGGGAGTTATTATGGGTGCTAATAATGAATTTATTTCATCTTCAAGATTGGATGATTTAGAATTGGTACATAGTGCATTAACTGCTATGGTAAAAAGTAGTTCTAAAAGTGGATGTAATATTTTGGCTTTGTTTGATAATGAAGAGGTTGGAAGTGGTACAAAACAAGGAGCAGACTCACCTTTTTTAAAATCGGTCTTAGAAAGAATAATATATAGTATGGGAATGGATAAAGAGGATTATTTCAGAGCACTTTCTAGGTCATTTTTAATATCTGCGGATTCGGCACATGGAGTTCATCCTAATTTTTTAGAAAAAGTAGATCCTACTAATAGGCCTGTAATAAATAAGGGACCAGTAATAAAGATAAGTGCAGCTCATAAATACACATCAGATTCTGATTCATCATCAGTATATGAAGAGATATGTAAAAATGCAAAAGTTCCATACCAAAAATTTGTTAATAGATCTGATGAAATAGGTGGGTCTACTATAGGACCAATATCTTCAAGTCATATAAATATTAGGTCTGTTGATATAGGAAATCCATTGCTCGCAATGCATTCTATAAGAGAATTAGCTGGGGTATTAGATCATACTTATGCAAAGCAATCTTTTGAATACTTTTACAATTTATAATTATACAAATTTATAATTGCATTTAATGAATATTTATGCTAAAATTTATTAAAATATTAATTACCTTAAGTAGAGGTGCTTAAGTCAATAGTATCTAATGGAGCTGGCAAGCTGTGAATTTAGAGAAAGGGGCTTTAAGCCGAAGAAGTAATAAGGCGTTATAACTTCTGGTTTTTCAGATAATATCTGTTAGGCTGTCACTATATGTGGAGAGCTACAAGGGATTACAGGAAGCTTTAAATCTATAAGCAGAGTGTGCCTTTGTTTATAGGTTTTTTTTATTATTATGGGAGGAGTGATTTTATGAAAATGTTTGGAACGATGAAAATAGAATCTAACAATATTAGTATTGGCGGGGTTATAGCTAAAGATATAGTTAATAAGTATGGTACACCTGTTTATGTTTATGATGAAGAACTAATTTTAAATAATATAAGAGATTATAAAACTAATTTTTGTAATGGAAATGAGAATAAAGTAGCTTATGCTGGGAAAGCATTTTTAACACTAGCTATGTGCAAGATATTAAAAGATGAAAATATGAGTTTAGATGTGGTATCAGGTGGTGAGCTATATACTGCTTATAAAAGTGGATTTCCTCTTGAAAATGTTTATTTTCATGGTAATAATAAAACAATAGATGAGATAAAAATGGGGATAGATTTAAAAGTTGGAAGATTTGTTGTGGATAATTTATATGAAATGGAAGAAATTAATAAATTAGCTTCAGAAGAATCTTATGTTCAAAAAATATTATTAAGAGTAACACCGGGAATAGAGGCGCATACTCATGAATATATCAAAACAGGACAAATAGATTCTAAATTTGGTTTTACCATTGTAAATGATAAATTAATTCAGGCAGTTAAGAAAGCTATAGAACTTCCTAATATTGAACTTATGGGTATACATTGTCATATAGGTTCTCAAATATTTGAGATAGAACCATTTATAGATGCTGTGGAAGTAATGATGAATTTAATAAAAAATATAAAAGATGATATAGGATATGAATTACAAGAATTGGATTTAGGAGGCGGATTTGGTATATATTACAAAGAAGGAGATTTACCTGTTCCTACAAAACTTGTTTGTGAAAAAATACTTAAAAAAGCAAAGTTAATGAAAAATAAATTAGATATTAATATGCCAAGATTAATTATTGAGCCAGGAAGGTCTATAGTTGGTAATGCAGGCACAACGTTATACACAGTAGGTTCTATAAAGAGAATAGAAGATGTTAGAAAATATGTTGCGGTTGATGGTGGCATGACTGATAATATTAGACCTGCTTTATATAAGGCAGAGTATGAATGTGTTATTGCTAATAGAGTGGATGAAGAAAAAAAAGAAACAGTAACAATATCAGGAAAATGTTGTGAATCATCAGACATATTATTAAGTAATGTTTTAATCCCTAAGGCAAAAAGTGGAGATGTTTTAGCTGTTTTATCAACAGGTGCATATGGATATTCTATGTCATCTAATTATAATAAGATAAGGAGAGCTGCAGTTATTATGGCTAATAAAGGAGATACAAGGCTTATTTGTGAAAGACAAAGTTATGAAGATTTAATAAGAGGAGAAATATAAAAATAGCGAATTAATTCGCTATTTTTTTTTAATATTTTATGGTATTTTGGGTAATACTAGTGGAATAAGAAATTGGTATAAATTTATGAAGGGGTGGAAAATATGCTTATTCCTATTATTGTTAGTATTATAGTTATTGCTGGTATTATTATGGGTGTTATATATTACATAAAAAATAGTTGCAGACAAATAAAACAGGTGCCATTTAATGATTTGGATTTTAATAAGGATGATTTAGATGAGTATGCAAAAGAAATATCTTTAAAATATAGAGAAGTAAAAAATAAGGGCAAAAGTAAATCTACTTTAGAATGTTTAAATAAAAGTTTTGATGAAATAGTGAAAACTTATGAAATTTTAGATAAAGAGGTGAAAGAAAGAAATGAAATTGTACCAGCTGGGGAATGGCTTCTTGATAATCTTTATCTTATAGAAAAAGAGTATAAGCATATAG
>JBGUER010000186.1:0-5209 GCA_041821285.1 Clostridiaceae bacterium | reverse complement strand
ATCAGCTATTTTAATTCTTGCAATTCTTGGCATATATCCACCTTCCTATAATTATATGTTTATTTAATATAAAGGTAGTATTAGCAAAACAAAGAAAAAAATACTAATAGAATCAAGGTTATAAATAATTATATTTGATAACCGTCCCCTATATGGTTATCTTTTTTAGTTCATTTCCATCAAAATCTTTTATGGTAAAAGTATCATTTTCTAAAATTGCATAAGAATTAGGGTTATTTTCTTTAGGTATGGATATAGAACCAGGATTAATAATAAAAATGTTATTTTGATTTTTGGCTACAGGTATATGTGTATGACCGTATATAAACACATCACCATTATTTAATTTTGGTAAATTATTTTCATTGTATATATGACCATGAGTTAAAAATAATTTTCTTGATCCATACAAAATTATTGAATAAGTAGACATTATTGGATAATTAAGAACCATTTCATCTACTTCACTATCACAATTTCCTCTGATGGCTATTATATTACTGTCATATTTGTTAAATAAGTTTATAACTTCTTTTGGATTATATTCACGAGGTAAAGGATTTCTAGCTCCGTGGTATAATTCATCACCTAAAATAATCAAGTGGTCTGCTTTTTCTTCTTCATATTTTTCTATAGCTTTTTTTGCAAAATAGAAAGAACCGTGTATATCAGAAATAAAACATAATTTCATTTTAATCTACCTCCGTTTATTTTATAACAGTATTGTATCAAATATGAGAATGGTACACAAATATATATAATGATTTTAATAGTAGTTAACTTGTTTAATTGAAGGGTAGTTTATAATTATCATAAATGCTACCATAATAATTAAAGTTAAAAAATGAAACTACTAATACTATTTTATATTTGTGACATATTATTGAATTTTATGATATAATTATGTAGGTGTAGGATAGATAGAATAAAATATATCTGTATTTAAAATGTAAATGAGGTGTAATTGTTGTGAATAAAAGTAAAATTAGCGAAGAAACTAAAATTTGTGAAGCAATTGCAATTATTAAATTAATGATTTTGTGTTATTGCATTTTAGAATTATATAGACTTATTAATGATAATTTAATACATAATTTTAAAATTCATGATAAAATTTCAAATTCATACTCGCTAGTTGCAATAGTTTTAGTATTGTTTAGTATTGTTGTATATTCTTTATGGATAAAAAAATGTAAAAAAGATGTTAGAAAGAAAAATAGCATATTAAAAATAAAAGTTAAAGAAAATATTTTATATATAATTATATTTGGAATAATAATATCATCATGTTCCCCAAAAGCTGAATATATATACTTGCTCTTACTATTAATAATTACAACTACAATAGAATTAGGCAAGAAAAAGGGAATCATTATGGCTATTCTGTCATACATAGTAATAATTGTAAGTGATCTAATTAAATTTTCATATATAGATTTTATGAAATTTAGATTGCAAAGTGATTTAATAATGTTTGCGATATTCATTCTATCTTCGTGGTTTCTAGGTTATTATGTAGACAATGAGAAAAAAAGATTTACGAAAAAAAATGATAAAATAACTAAGGTGGGAATAGAATTAAAAGAAAATAAAAAGAACACAGAAAAAAAACTATTAGAAATTAAGCAGTGTTACGATAAATTGATTGAAGATTCAAAAGATACTATTATTTTGCACAGAGGAAATGATATTATTTATGCAAATAAAAGTACTGCTAAACTTTTAAATTTAAAAACTGTAGATGAAATAATAGGTAAATCCATATTGGATATTATTCCATATAAAGAGAAACAAATTGTAAGTGAAAAATATAAAAATATGTATATTGAAAAAACTCCTATGAATTTTGAAGCTATGATATTGAAATCAAACGATGATATTATTCCAGTGAGAAATACATCAATATGTTTTTTATATGAGAATGAATCGACAGTATTAAGTATTATTACTGATATAACGCAAGAAAAAGAAATGAAATTACTAAAGGAAGATAACGAAATAAATGCGAATTTACTTAAAGAATCGCTAGATTCTAATAAACTCATTATTGAGTTTTTTTCTAACATATCACATGAGTTAAAAACACCTCTTACCGTAATTTATTCATGTGTTCAAGTATTAGGTTTATATTTAAATGTAGATAAGGAATTAGGTCGAAAACAAGAAAAATATTTAAAACTTATTAAGCAAAATTGCAATAGACTTACACGCTTGGTTAATAATTTATTAGATTTAACTAAGATGGATGCAGGATTTTTAACAGCAAATTTTAGAAGGTATAATTTGGTAAGTGTAGTGGAGCAAATAACTTTATCTGTAGTTGAATTTGCTAAAACAAAAGGTATAAATATTATTTTTGATACAGATGAAGAAGAAATAATTATGAATTTTGATATAGATAAAATGGAAAGGATAATGCTTAATTTATTATCTAATGCTATTAAATTTACAAATAATGATGGGGTTATTTTGGTTTCCGTTGTAGATGGAATAGAATATGCAGAAATATCTGTAAAAGATGATGGAGACGGAATACCAGAGGATAAATTAGATTCAATATTTGATAGATTTGGACAAGTAGATAAATCTATGAATAAAAATCGTTTTGGAACAGGGATAGGATTAGCTCTTGTTAAATCCTTTGTGAATTTGCATGAAGGTAACATATCAATAAAAAGCAAGATTAATGAGGGAAGTGAATTTATTGTAGGGATTTCAAAAGATCTTGAAAGTAAAGAAGATGTGAAAGAAGAACATAACAAATATGAAACAAATGTAGAGAGAATAAATTTAGAGTTTTCAGATATATATGATAATGAATTAAATTAAATAATATTATTTGATAACCGTCCCCGTATATTTCCGTATATTTACCCATATATTTATTGAATAATATTATGTGAAATTGTATAATTAAATAACAGTAAAAGTTATGGGAGGTATGTATATGTCAATATTAAAAAGATTTTCCGATATTATGAGTTCCAACATAAATGCGATTTTAGACAAGTTTGAAGATCCTGCAAAAATGGTAGATCAATTATTAAATAATTTAGAAGATGATTTGAATAAAGTTAAATCAGAAACTGCAGGAGTTATGGCAGATGAAATGCGGGGGAAAAGGGAATTAGATGAATGCACTGAAGAAATAAATAAACTTTTTAATTATGCTCAAAAGGCTATTAAAGCTGGAAATGATGATGATGCTAGACAATTCTTAACTAAGAAAGCTGAACTTGTAAGAAAACAAGAGACATTGCAAAAAAGTTATGATTTAGCTAAAGTTAATGCTGAAAAAATGCGTCAAATGCATGATAAATTAGTTGAACAGATAAAAGAACTTCAGGGAAGAAGAGATGAAATAAAAGCTAAGGTATCTATGGCAAAGGCTCAAGAGAGAATAAATAAAATAGGTTCATCTGTAGAAAATGCTGGTAGCAATTTAGATGCTTTCTCTAAAATGGAAGATAAAGCGGATAGAATGCTTGATCGTGCAAATGCTATGCAAGAACTTAATAGTAGTAAAAATGAAGATGTAGATAGCTTGATGGATAAATATTCTTCTGGTTCAGTTGATGTGGAAGATGAATTAAATGCGTTGAAATCAGGAATGGATAATAGCATTGAAGAGGAACTTTCAAAACTTAAAGAAGAAACAAATTCCTAACATGGTATAAAATAACATAATTATAAATAAAATAGTAATAATAAGCTGTAGCCTATAATAGGTACAGCTTTTAAATTATAGGGGGTGAGTTCATGGGGGAACAAAACAACGAACATGTAGAAAATGAATCTCAAGTTTACATGTGTTCAAACTGCGGTGGAAATATGGAGTTTGATATAAAAATACAAAAGTTGAAATGTCCTTATTGTGGAAATGAAGAAGAAATTTATGATTCAAATAAGGAAATTAAGGAATATAGTTTTGATGATGTTTTAAAGCAAGAAGAAAATTCTACTTGGAATGAAGAAGTTACGGTGGTAAAATGTGAAAATTGTGGAGCAGAAACTGTAGCTGATAAAAATTCAACTGCTGTTATTTGTAGCTATTGTGGTTCTTCACATGTTTTAGAATCTAAAATAGCGGCAGGAATAAAACCTGAAGGGATAATTCCTTTTAAAAAAGATAAAAATGATGCAAGGCTGTTATTTGAAAAGTGGATAAAGAGTAGATGGTTAGCACCTAATGCTTTAAAGCACTTATATCAAAGTGATAAAATGATGTCAATTTATGTTCCATATTGGACTTATGATACTGAAACTTATAATACTTATACTGCGCAGGGTGGAAAACATTATTATGTAACTGTTGAAAGAGATGGAAAAAAACAAACAGTGCAAAAGACAAGGTGGTATCCTGTAAGTGGAAGATTTTCTCATTTTTTTGATGATGTTTTGGTGAATGGTTCAAAGAATTTTAATGATAATATTATGCTAAAAATAGAACCTTTTAATACAAGCCAGGTTGAACCGTATAGACCTGAGTATATTTCAGGATTTACTGCAGAAAGATATAGCAGAGGAGTTAAGGATGGCTTTGAAATAGCAAAGGGGAAAATGGAAGATGTATTAGTAAATGAAGTTAGCTCTATTGTAAGAAGACGGTATGATGTGGTTTCAGGTATAAATGTAAATACATCCTATAGTGATGTAACTTATAAACATGTTCTTTTCCCTGTTTGGACTGCTAGGTATGATTTTAATGGTAAGGAGTACAGATATATTATAAATGCCCAAACTGGGAGAGTGTCTGGTACATCGCCGATAAGCCCTGTAAAAGTAAGTATTCTTGTTATAATTATTATTGCAATTATTATTTTAGTTTTATATTTTAGTGGAGCCTTTTCTGGTGGATCTTCTAGTGAATATGCTTATAATAATATATTTATTATTTTAGAAATGATATAATGAAAGAATCAAGCAGAAATATAGTGATAAAGAATTACTTTAAAAATATATAGTGTGAAAGGAAGGCGCGTAATGGGTTTATTTAACAATCAGTTATTGAATGTCATTGAATGGAAAGAAACCAGAGATGATATTATGTTTTGGAAATGGAGAAATAATGAAATTAAAAAAGGAAGTAGACTTATTATTAAACCAGGACAAGATGCTATTTTTCTTTATAATGGAAAAATAGAAGGAGTGTTTAAAGACGAAGGAAATTATGAAATTGAAAATCAAATAATACCGTTTTTGAGTACAT
>JBGUER010000185.1:0-5249 GCA_041821285.1 Clostridiaceae bacterium | reverse complement strand
CTTTTATTTTTATTCTTATACATTTTTCTATATAGACTCCCCCTTCTAATTTTATCTTTATAAATAGAATATTGTTTTTCTTTGAAACTAAAAAACTTGACACTCTTTTAATTATTTTATTTGAGCAATAACCTTCATAAGGTGAAAATGTTTGGTTTGAATATATTAAAATCAAAATATCTCCATTTAGAATTATATAATCATTTTTATCATTGTTTTTCTTTAAGGTTATTTTGTTATCTGAAGCAAAAACTTCTAACACATCATTATTGATTTCGTATTCTAAAATATTAAAAGCTTGATCTAAATATGCATAATCTTCATCTTTCTTAGAAGAAGATAAATATGCTTTATAACTAAATATAAATATAGATAACAGAGAAGACATCAAAATAGCAAATATAAATAAAGATGTTAAAATTTCTATAAGTGTAATTCCTTTTCTATGTTTTATAGTCACCTTTATATATCTCACTTTCTAAACTATACTCTTTATTTAATATCTTAACTTTCATTACTATTTTTATTGTAAGAATTTCATTTCCTTCTATATTTAATTTAATATATGGATATTCACCTTTATTTTCTTTCTTGAATTTATCCATCAATTGGTCATTTTCTAAAAAATCAAAAGATATATATTCATTTTGCAAATAAATTAAATTTTCACTTTTTAATAAAGATATATCATCGTATGATTCTTCTTCCATATACTCTTTTATTCCATTAAAATAATATAAATAGCCTGACATTTTTTTATTATATTCTCTAAGTTTTAATGAATAACTATAAGAATAATAAAATGATAGTGAAACAATAGAAAAAATAAAAAGGCTACAAATAACCTCAACTAACGAAAATCCTTTTTTAATATTTAATCTCTGCATAATCTACTCCAACTGAAAAAGTTATTGTATGTAATTTTTTCATTGAATCCCTATATTTTAGAGTAAAAGCATTACTACTATATCCTTTATTATCAATATTCATTTTGTGATTTATTAGATTTGGATTGTATAAATCAATTCCATCTAGAAAGATATATTCATCTATTTGTTTACCATTTGATACAAAAGTTATTTTATCATTAGATACATCAAAATTTATACTTCCTGAACATTCCTGTATCATGCAATACTTTTTATAAGTATTAATAAAATAGAAAATTCCATTATTAGTATTAGATATTTTAATATCATTTTCTATTTTTTTATAACTTTCTATACTTATAGAAACTAAGCCAACCATAATGCCCACAATACTTATAGAAATAATACATTCTATCAATGTAAACCCTTTTTTCATCCTATCACCTAATGTAATTATTAACAATAATATGAGTTTTATTCTACAATTCTATATTGAATCTAATAAATTTAAATATGGTAGCATTATAGATAAAATAATGAAAACTACAAAAAAAGTTAATAATATTAATAAAATAGGTTCTAGATATGTATTAATATTTTTTACTATATAATCTGATTTTTTTTCATAAATTTTATATAGTTTATTAAATATAAATTCCAATCTTCCAGATTCTTCTCCTATTTTTAATATTTCTATATATCTATCTTCAAAAATTCCAGCTCTTTCAAGGCTCTCTGCAATACTATTACCTGTTTTTATATTTTCTATGGCAGTTTCCATTTTTTTATTTAATATATTATTGTTTAAAACTAAAGATGCTACTTCTAAACCTTCTACAAGATTCACCCCTGAGCCAATTAGTATCCCCATTGCCATTGAAAATTTTTCTTCTATTAAATTTAAATACAGATCCTTAACAAATGGAATTTTTAAATGTATTTTGTCATTTATTATATTATTCCATTTTTCATTTACATATTTAATTGAAATATAAATAAAGCAAGATAATATAAATATCAACCCATAGTAGTTTTTTAAAAAATTACTTATATTTATAGTAACCATAGTTATTTTAGGAATATCTCCATTTAATCCATCTAACGTATTAATAAAATTCGGTACAATTTTAAGCATAATAAAAAAAACAACTAAAGTACCCAAAGAAAATATAAGTTTAGGATATGCTAAAGCTGATTTAATCTTTTTTTCTTTATCATGTTCTTTTTCATAATATTGAGCTAAATTTTCAAAAATAATTTCTAAATTGCCTGTAATCTCGCCTATTTCAATAAGACTTAACATTAGTTTAGGATATATTTGTTTGTATTTATTAAAACTTTCCCTTATACTTACTCCCTGTTCAATCTGATTTTTTATATAAATTAAGCTAGGTTTGAATTTTTTAAGATGTTTTTGTTTTATTAAAAGCTCAAATATTTTAATTAGCGAAATGCCTGCAGCAAGTAAAATAGATATTTCAGAACATAAGACAGAATAGTCTTTAAGTTTTATCTTAATAAATTTAAAATATATATAGTATTTTTTCTTATAGGATTTTATATAATTTTCATTTTTCCTTTCGTATAATAATAATTCTTCTAAATTATCTCCCTTATAAGTCCTAGTAATTTCTTCACCCTTTAGATTTACTGCTATATATTTATATTTTACTAGTTTTTCAATCATCATAGGCTCCTATTTCAAGGAAATCTTCTATATTTATTTTCCCTTCTAATAACAACAAGTAACACCTTTTATTCATTGATATAAAACCTTTTTCATGAATATATTTTTTTATTTTATATAGCTTTTCTTCATTTTGCAACATATTTTTTATATCATTATCTATATTAAGATATTCATAAACTACCGTTCTTCCTATATACCCTGTATTGTTGCATTTATTGCAGCCTATCCCTTTATATAAAATTAAATCATCATTTTCTATATTCAAAATCTTTTTTTCTTTATCACTTGCTTTGTATTCCTCTTTGCAAAATGGGCACAATTTTTTAATTAATCTTTGAGAAATAATTGAGACCAAAGAATCTGCAATAAGATAATTTTCAACTCCCATCTCATAAAGTCTATTTATTGCGCCAATAGCATTTTTAGTATGTAGCGTAGAGAATACCAAATGACCGGTTTCTGCTGCTCTTACCGCAATTTTTGCAGTTTCACTGTCTCGTATTTCTCCTATCATGATAACATCAGGGTCTTGCCTTAAAATGCTTCTTAGTAGAGTTGAAAATGTAAGTCCTAAATTTTCCTTTACACTAACTTGATTTATTTTACTAGTTGTATATTCTACAGGGTCCTCAAGTGTAATAATATTTAACTTATTCTTTTTAATTTCATTCAATATCGCATGAAGAGTTGTTGACTTACCAGAACCTGTAGGCCCAGTAACTAAAATTATCCCACATCTTTTGTTTACTATACTTTCTATAATATTCTCATCTTCAAAGCCTAAATTCATTAAATTAATCAGCTTACTATCCCTTTGAAGTAATCTAATTACTATTTTTTCACCATATATAGTTGGAAGAGTAGCGATTCTAAGATCATAAAATTCATCTTTATAAAATTCTGCTTTTCCATCTTGGGGAAACCTCTTTTCAGCAATATTTATTCCAGACATAACTTTTATTCTACCAACTACAATACTATGATATTTTGATGGCAAATCACATATTTCTTCTAAATCCCCATTTATTCTAAACCTTATTAACGTATCATTTTTAAATGGTTCTATATGGATATCTGATGCCCTCTTCTGTATAGCATATTCTAATATAGAATTAACAATTTTGACACAAGGTGCATCTTCAAAACTGTTATTTTCTATAAATTCATTAGAAAAGCCTTTCTGTAATAAGTCATTTATTGTTTTTCTAATTTCATTTTCCATATAATAAAATACTTTTGAATCCCATAATCAAAAAATTAATTTCATTATTTCATTCCCATATAACAAAGCTATATACGATCCGAAACAAATATACGGCCCAAAAGCAATAGCATCCTTTCTGTTTTTAATTTTTAATACTAATAATAATATAGCAACTACTCCACCTATAACAAAAGATAACCACAAAGCAAGAAGTGTTAATCTAAATCCCAAAACAAATCCAGTTAGTGAAAAAATTTCTATATCACCTTCTCCCATTCCATGAGTTATTATAACAATAAGTGCTATAATACCCCCACCTAACAACGCACCATATAAATTGTCAAAAAGTTGTTTAGTAAAACCTTTATTTATAACCTCAAATAGAATCATTAATACAAATCCAAATATTATTATTTTATCATCAACAAGTTGAGTTCTATAATCAATCATTGATATTACTAACAAAACAGAAAACAATAATGAATATTGCAAAGATAACCAAGATATACCATTTGTATAAAAAACATATAAATAAACTATTCCATTTATAAATTCTATTAATGGATATATAGGCGATATTTTTTCTTTGCAATACCTACATTTTCCTCCTAAAAACACATAACTGAATATAGGGATTAAATCTATAATTTTTAATCTATTCCCACAATTAGTACAATGAGATGGAGGATAAATTATACTCTTATCCTCTGGCACTCTTAAAATAACAACATTTAAAAAGCTTCCTAAAACTATTCCAACAACAAATATATATATATACATTACAAACATATATCTCCCCCATAATTATTAACAAATTACTTATTTTTAATCAATATTTTAAATTTATTTCTCCGCTAAATACTAACTTTGCAGGTCCAGTCATGTATATTCCATCCTCTTCTATTTCAATGAATAACTTACCACCTGGTAAATTCGCCAAAACTTTATTCTTGGTAAATCCTTTATAATATGCCAAATAAACCGATGCACATGTTCCTGTACCGCATGCTAACGTAGCTCCTGCACCTCGTTCAAAAGTCTTTATATTTATTTCATCATCTTTTATAACTTCGCAAAAATTTACATTAGTTCCTTCTCTAAATATACTTAACTTTTCTATATATTTTCCCTCTTCTACATCATAATCTTCAAGTTTACCAAAAATCATAGTATGCGGAACACCTAAATTAATTGTATTTATTATATACTCTTTATTATTTGCAAATATTTTTTTATCTTTAATATCTTCTTCAAATTTTGCAAAGCCCATATTAATTTTTATATTCCTAACATCTTCTTCAACTACTTCTAAATATGCAATTTTTATTCCATCACCTGTTTCTATAGTTATTTCTGTATTTTTAACTATATCTTTTTCATATACATATTTTGCAAAACATCTTATCCCATTTCCACACATAGCAGCATAAGAACCATCCGCATTAAATATATCCATCCTTATTTGTGCTTTTTCACTTTTTCTAAC
>JBGUER010000184.1:0-5267 GCA_041821285.1 Clostridiaceae bacterium | reverse complement strand
ATCCGTTTCTCCACTTGTTGCATATTTTATAAATCTCCCAGTTATTTCTATTTTTCCCGATTTAGATTTAATGTTTTCTACATAAAACTCACCAAACCCAGATACGAGAAGTTCACCTCTTCCATTTAATTCAAATGAATTTACTAAAGGGATTGTCCAAACTCTTATAGAATCTCTTTCAAAATTATCAAAAGAACTACTTTCAGAATTTATGTAATTTTTAAGTGCATTTGATACACTTGCCATATTTCCAGGTTCTGTATCAATATAATCTCCTACTGATATAGTACCGTTGTATCCATAAAGTGCATTTGATTTAAAAACATGTGCACCTCTTCCTCCAAGAGCTACTGCTCCATAATTTCCATTATAGCCATCTCCAGCCCCCTCCTTTAGTGTTACTAAATCACCATATGAAAATTTAAATATCTGCACAGCAAATGGTTTTATTCCACCATTTGCAACTTTCAAAGGAGCTACAGTTGCTTTAGTTGATGCTTGTACTGTACTACTATCTATTCCTATAATAGATGCAAAAATATGTTCAACTTCCTTATTAGCTTCTATTTTTATAGCCTTATCCCCATCTACTATTTCTATTAAAACTTGATTTTCAGACACACTATTTTTGTTTAAATATTCAATGGCTATTATTTTAGCTTTAGAAGAATCCATTGGTAATTCTAAAACTCCCGCCAAAGCTGCTGAATCAATAGCATTTGATAATTTTACTTTTTCAACATACACTAATCCAATGTCCAAAGCAAAAGCTGTTGTTGCAAACAAAGATGTTATAAATATACATAAAACAATAGATACACTGCCTTTGTTATCTAATTTTTTCATTCTATTCACCACTATTCTATTCGCATAGAGCATTCGGATGATAACTCTATTTCATTATTAAACATTGAGCTAATAATAGGGACTGTTAATTTATAATTATAATAAATTTTTACATTTAAAGTGTCCCCTGATTTTCTATTACTATCCGATGGAGATATGTTTATTGAGAGTTCATCTGCATCAAGATTAGGTGCTTTAAATATAATATCATTTTCTATTTCACTGTAAGAACTCCCTATTATACCAAGTCTGGCTGCTTCTCTTGATAAATTTGCTATAGTTAAATATGAATTTATCATAAATCCAAATTGTATTATTCCCATAACAATTAGCATCAATATGGGAAGAATTATAGCAAATTCAACTAAAGCCTGCCCTTTGTTATCCTTTATCACTTTCATAATTAGCACCTCTATTTAAATAAAATTTCACTATACTTTTTTAGAAAAATTGCCCTAATCATTTTGATTAGAGCATATTGGAAGTGTAAATAGGGGAATTTTTGTTTTTTTGATTGTGTTATTTTTTAATTTTTAGCATTTATAATGCATCAATTATTTCTTGAAATTTTGCTGCTATTGCTGGTCCTAGAAGAATCAAAACTGCTATAACAACTACAGCTACAAATCCTATTATTAAAGCATATTCTACCATACCTTGTCCTTTTTCATCTTTAAATATTAATAGTGTTCTATTTTTTAAATAATTTAACATTTTAAATCCTCCTTTTATTTTTATTATAGGAAGTAACTAAATTGTTTTTCCCTTACCTCTTAATACTATTATAGATTTATTTAATGCATATTTATAGATTGCAATAGTCCTATATATCATGTAAAAAAGTAATAAAAAAACAGGGACCTTAGTCCCTATTTGAATTTTTCATTATAATACAATTCTAATTTATTTTCTATTGCAAATATAGTAGCGTGAACTCTATCATAAACATTAATCTTTCTAAATATATTAGTAGCATAATTTTTCACAGTTTTTTCTGATATAAAAAGTTTTGCCCCGATTTCTTTATTACTAAATCCCTTAGATATATTCAAAAACACGTCTAATTCTCTTTTGGATAGGTTGTCTAATACACTGATTCTATCATCTTTTTCATTTTTTATATCTTGAAAAAGAAGAGGAACTAATGATTTATCAATGTATTTCCCATTTTTATAAACAGTCCTTATAGCCTCTACTATTTCTTCTCCTAAAGAATCCTTGAGCATATAGCCATCAGCACCATTATCTATTGCATTATGTATAGTTTTCATATCATCTTCTATTGTAATCATTATTACACTAACTAATTTATTTTCTTTTTTTACTTTTTTTAATACTTCTAATCCATTTATACCTGGCATATTAAAATCTAATAGTAAAACATTTGCATTTTCATTTTTCAATTTTTCTAATGCTTCTTCACCATTTTTAGCTTCTCCAACTACTATTATATCCTCTTCATAGCTTACTATCCGCCTTAATCCTTCTCTTATAAGGCTATGGTCATCGGCAATAAAAACTTTTATTTGATCATTTTCCATTTTTCATCACCTCGCGATTAGTAGGAAGCTTAACCTTATATATTGTACCTTCTCCAATATTTGAAATTATATTTATTTCTCCATAAAGTTGCTTAACCCTGTCTAGTATTCCTATTAAACCATAAGAATTACCTTCGTTTTTCACTCTATTTATAGTTTCCTCTACATTAAATCCATTTCCATTATCAGATACTATTAACATTAAATATTTAGTACCATAATCCAATTTTATCTCTAAATGACTAGCATTCGAATGTTTCTTTATATTATTTAATATTTCTTGCATTATCCTATATAATGCAACTTGAATTATTGGTTCTATCTCTTCATTTACAGGCTTCAATTTTAAATCTACAGTTATATTTGTATCATTTTTCAATGCTTTAATATTTTGATTTATAGCTTCATTTAATCCTAAATCATCTAAAGACATAGGTCTTAAATCAAATATAATTCCTCTTACTTCTTTTAATGCCAATTTTACACTAACTTTTAAATCTGATAATTCATTTATGCCTCTCTCTAAATCCTTTCTTACCGCCACCTTGCATATATCCGCTTTCATAATAACGTTTGCCATATGCTGTGCTGGTCCATCGTGAATATCTCTTGCTATTCTTTTTCGTTCATTTTCTTGTGCTTCCAATATTTTTATTCCCATGAACATTTGAGAATTTTTTTCAGATTTTTCCAGAACAGATAATACATCCATTTCTAAATATCCTAAAGCAATACTTACCTGATTTATTATTTTTTCTGCTTCTTCTATGCTTTGGATGGATTTCTTTAAAGCTATTTCTAATTGATATCTTTTGTCTTTAAAGTTTTTTTCTTCATTCTGTTTTGTTAAATATTTTATTCTCACATCTGAAGCCTTTTCATATGCTTCTTTTATATCTTTTTCCGTATATATTTTAAAATTGCTAGACACCTTAGCTAATTTTTTTCTCATTAATTTATCTTGCTTTTCTAAATAATCAACTTCATCAATCACCTTACCTAAATCATTTTTTAAATAGAATAATTCTTTTTCTAATCTTTCTTGGTTACTTCTTGCATTATCAACAATTTTATATATTAATTCTCTGCTTGACCCAATTTCAATTATTACTTTCTTTATTATATTATTTACAGAATTTATATCTAAAGTATTGTCCGTTTAAATCATCTCCCATTACAAATATATAAACAAAGAAATAAAACTACCAACTGCTAAAAAAGGTCCAAAGGGTATATAATCTTTTCTTCCTGTTTTACCTTTTACTAATAATAAAATACTATACATTGATGCTATAATAAACGCTATAAATAAAGCAACTAAAGCATTTTTATAACCTAAATATAGACCAAGAGAAAACATTAATTTAACATCGCCACCACCCATAGCATTAGGGATTAATGCTAACAAAAACAAAATTCCGCCTGCTAAAAACATTCCTAGGAGTGCATTTACAAATGATATACTACCAACAGCTATCCAAGTAAAACCAATTGCAATTAAAATTATAACAATATTATCTAGGATTAATCTAAGTTTAATATCAACAAATGCTATTATTATTAGCATAATACCTAAAATTATAGATTTTATGAATAAAAAATTAAATCCAAATACAATATAACTTATTAGAAATACAAAACAATTTAGTAGCAATACATATATTCTTTCATTTTTTAAAGCAAAACTACCAAAACTACCAGTTTTTTTAAATTGTTTCACTTTTTTTTCTATATAAATATTCGAAATCATCCCTGATATTATGCCAAATAAACTTATCAATAAAACCATATATTCACCTTTTATTTTTTATTATAACATAACTATTATTATTCATTACATATTTTGCAACATTACATTGCATTTTTAAATTATTTTTTTAATTATATTATATATTTTTTTATAAAACAATTCAAAGCTTTTTATTTAAAAATAAAAACGCCCCATATGTAGATTTTTTTACTTATCTACCATATGGAGCATTACTATTCTTATTTTATTTACACAGATTCACCGCATTTATTGCAAAATTTAGCTTCACTTTCTAATTTATTTCCACAATTACTGCAAAATTTAACTTTGGTTTTTGGAGAATCTGATTTTACTTGTACTTTTGTTCCGCAATTACTACAGAACTTAGCATTTTCTTCTAATTCATTCCCACAATTAGAACATTTAAATTTAGAATTATTATTAACAGTGTTGTTACCACTTTCATCATTTCCCTGATTATTACTTTGATTATTACTTTGATTACTTCTCTGGCTATCACCGTGATTAATATTATCACTCATCTTTTTAGCCATTTCCATACCCATAAACATTCCCATTCCTGATGTTGCCATATTTCCCATGGAACCTTGAGGATTTTTTTCCATTGCATCCATCATACCTATATTTTGATACCTAGACACATCACCAACCATTTCATAAGAAGCATTTTTCTCTATCATTTCTTGAATTTTTTCAGGATAATTGAAGCTTGAAATAGTAAAATTCGTTACAGTTAATCCTATTTTAATCATTTCCATATCCAAATCTTCTTTTATACCCTTAGATATGTCAAAAGAATTTGCTTGAAGGTTAAATATATCTTTTCCTTCTCTACTAATCCATTTTAATAATAGTTGGTCTAAAAGTGCTAAAGTTCTTTCTTTTACATCTTCTACTGAAAATTGCTGTTTTATTCCTGCTATTTTATCAATTAAAATAAAATAATCACTTATTTTTACTTGAAACGCTCCAAAACTTCTTATGGGAATTCCACCTGGCATTCTCTGAGTTGGAATATTTATAG
Organism: Clostridiaceae bacterium; assembly: GCA_041821285.1. GTDB lineage: Bacteria > Bacillota > Clostridia > Clostridiales > Clostridiaceae > JAJBWD01. The sequence continues at coordinate 85 of JBGUER010000184.1, read as the reverse complement.
CATTTTTAGTTCCCCACTTAATCATAAATTCTTTTGTATTTACAAATATAACTTCAGCTCTAAGTCCACTATTAAACCCAAATTT
>JBGUER010000183.1:0-5272 GCA_041821285.1 Clostridiaceae bacterium | reverse complement strand
GGTTGGTTTTTAATATTGCCTATTGCATCTATTTTTTCATTTATATTATTTATTATGGGGGTTATTAATTCATTAAATGGAAAGATGAAAGAATTACCTGTTATAGGTAAATATAAATTGATTAAATAAGGAGGCTGAAATTATGAAAAAGAAATTATCAATATCAATTTTTTTAATAATTATAGCGATTTCTTTTATGGGGTGTGTTCCTAAAGAAAAAGTAGACGAAGCGCTTAATTCATCTACTCAAGTTAAGGTATCAGATGAAATTAGACAGCAAGCTAAAAAAGAAGGTGTATCTGTAAAAGAAATGCAAAATACACTTGATGGTCTAATCAAAATAGGTGCTGAAAAGTATGGCGTATCAGAAGATGACTATGTTAAGCAAATAGAAGCCAATGGAAATACTGTACTAAGTGAGTGGCAAGCAGCTTCTAAACAGATGGGGATTAGTATAACTGAGTTATATGAATATGAAAAACAAAGTGCTAATAATATGTCAGAAACATCAGAAGAAACATTAGATACATCGGCAGATAATACTGATGGTTCCCTTGACAGTATAAAAAAAGAATTAAGTAATGAGCCTTATGATTCAGCTTTTATAGCATATATAGATGGTACATCTAAAGATGAAGATGGTACTGTTAAACTTAAATATGATGTGTATTATAGAAATGCTGATGTTAAAATTGATACATATTATAATAATAGAATTGTTTCTAATTCGATTTTTAATGATACATCTTTTAAAACCTATACCGTTATGACAATGGGTACACAATATGCAGAAATTTTAGATGGGAACTGGTTACCGTTAAGATTTTTAAATATAGAAACATTTGAAATGATGGAGAATGATTCAGAGGTCAAGAGTTTTGAGTGGCAATATGAAAAACTTGATAATGAAGATGTTATTTACACGAAAACAGTAATGGAAGATGATGTTAAAACAGAGCAGTGGTATTCCATTACATATAGTATTCCAGTTAAATTTCATCAGGAGTGGATTGAAGAGGGAAGCCTTATAGAGATTGACTGGAAGGTTTCAGAAATCCATGAAAGTGATACATTGGATGATAGTATTTTTGAAATTCCTGATGATGCGGAGGTTACTTCGTGAAGTGCTAGTGATTATTATATGGATGATGAGGTTATAGGAGACACTAGAGATTGAAAAATACCTTATAGAGTAGACAATTAATAAAAGTCTACCCTATAGGGTATTTTTGATTTGCATCAATCAAAAATAAACGTCCAAAAAAAACCTAAAAAATAAATATATTACAATAACTTAATATGAATTAATGACTATAGTTACTTTGTAATGACTTAAAGATAGTTTATAATAGAATTAGGGGGGTGTAGATATGGGTGATGGTAGATATTATACGCCGCAACAATTTTTAAATATAATACTATTTACTACACTTATAGTCATAGTCACTATAGGTTTTATGCTGTGTCTATACAAGGTAGATAAGAATAAATACTGGATTAGAGCAATGGGCAGTATACTAGGGATATCATTAATATGTAGCTTTTTATCAGAAATAGCCTATACAACAGTAAATATAAATATATTTAACACTTTAAGCCAGGTATCTTTAATTCTTTATATAATTATAGGTTTGATTTTTTATTTTAAGAACTTTTTTTTTGATAAAACTAAGGGCAGTCTATTCTTAATATTTTTAACATTATTTTTTATACCTACGACTATATATATATTAAACGCAGAAATTAGAAATTTAGTATATGTTTTTTTTGTAGCACATTTTTTAATACTATCAAATAGATTTGTAAAGTATAGAGTCAGCTCTTCTATATTCCATGATGTTAAAAAGCTAATATTAGATTATGTTTTTATTGTAGGGATAAACGGTGATGTTATTTTTAAAAGTGATAAAGTTAGTAACGCCAATATTTTCAAGAATATAAGTAAAATAAATATAAATAATATAAATAATATAGAAAATATTTTTTTTGAAGATGCTATAACTAGAAATGCCTTTGGAGAGCAGTTTATAAAAATAAGAGGTGATCAAACATTATATTTTCAGTACCATAAAAAGAAAATTTTTGATAAAAAAAATTTAGCAGGATATATATTAACTTTTGTTGATATAACAGATCTTATATCAATGCTTGATGAATTAAGCCTACAACAGGAAAAAATGTCAAAAATGAATGTGGAACTTTCAAGATACAAGGAAATCGTATATGACATAGAAAAAGAAAAAGAAATAAATTCTTTGCTTAGCCAAATAACAGAAAATCAACAAAAAAAAATGTTAGTGTTAAAGAAAAGAATAGAAAAACTAAATGTAAATGATGAAAATTTTATAGACAAGATTGAAAATCTAATTATAAAAGCAAAGTCAGATTTAAATGATGTTAGGCACGCAGTTACGGCTTATATTAATTATTATGATGGAGGGGGATATGATGATTAAAGTTATAATAGCTGACGATCAGGTACTACTAAGAAAATCGCTTGGTAGACTAATAAGCATAGATGAAGAAATAAATGTAGTATCAATGGCTGAAAATGGTAGAGAGGTTATATCTCAGTGCGAAAAACATAGACCTGATATTATTATGATGGATATAGAAATGCCAAGAATGAGTGGAATAGATGCTCTGAAAATAATTAAAAAGAAGTATCCTAATACCAAAGTAATAATACTGACGACTTTTGATAATAGAGAAAATATTATATCATCTTTTTTAGCTAAGGCAGATGGTTATATAACAAAAGAAATAGGTCCTAAGGAGCTTATTACCACAATTAAATGTGTAAATTATGGACTAACTGTGATACATAAAAGCGTAAAAGAAATAATGGTTGATGAATTTGAAAAATTGGCAAATAAAAACAAAAGCTACACTGATATACTAAATGTAGAAGAAATAGATATAATTAAATTAATTGTGGATGGAAAGAGTAATAATGACATTGGGGTTGAGTTAAATTATACTGAAGGAACGGTAAAAAATAAAGTTAGTAGGATATACAAAAAACTTGGCATATCAAACAGATTGCAACTAGTTGTAAATGCCGTAGAAAATGGAACAGAAGGATGAAAGATATATTAAAAATAGAGATACAGGCAATTTGTACAGTACATATTATAGCAATTATACTTTCTATTATATTTTTAATGATATTTTATATGAAAGCTAAAAGGGATTATTCACTAAATACTTTTTTAGTAATGCAAATAAGTATGATTGGATGGATGGTTTTTAAAATATTCAAGACTGTTTCCCCTACAGAAGTTTCAAGATGGTGGTTTATTGTAGGTTATTATTTCTGTGCATGTGTATTTGAAGTGTCCTTTTTTGAATTTGCATATTTTAATTATAATGAAAGACCAATAAAAAGAAAAATTAGATACATATTATATTTTATAGCATTTATTCAATTTTCATGGATACTTACGAATCCGTTTCACCACCTGTTTTATGCTACATATGATTTTTGGGGGGATAGCTTTGGAATACTCTTTTATATACACACTCTAATAGTATATTGTTTTGTATTGACAGGGTTTGTATATGGATGCAAGACATTTAAAAGACGATTCAAAGGTGAAAAATGGTGGTACAAACGTCTCATTGCCAGTACAATTATTCTGCCACTAATACTCAATTTTTTATTTATAACTAAAGTTCTTCATAGATTTATTTTTTTTATAGGAATACCTGTTATTTTTGATATAACACCAATTATGTTTTTGTTTTCTACTATGATATTTGCATATGCTACATTTAAGCACGAATTTATTAATCTTTCTCCAATAATGAAATATGAGATAATACATAAACTTGACACACCTATATGCGTTTTAGATTCAAGCTTTGAGGTAATTTATGTTAATGAAAGACTTGAAGAAACACTTTCGGATAATGTTATAAATTCACTAAATAATGTTTTTAAAACTATAGATGTATTGACAACAAAAGACAGTGAAATAAGAATAGATAATAAAATGTTTGCTGTCTCAATTCTAGAAGTAAGCACATTAAATGAAACACAGTATCTCGTTACCCTAAATAATATAACAGATTATAAAAACATTGAAAGTAGAATATTATTAAAGCAAGAAGAGCTTGAAAAAACAAATTCAGAACTTAAGTTAACCATTGAAAAATTAAGAAAAACATCCAAGATAGGGGCTAGAAATTATGTAGCTAGAGAGATGCATGATATTATAGGTCATTCGCTTGTTGTTACCATTAAGCTGCTTGAAGTTGCTAAGCTTTACCATTATAAAGATAAAAATCTTAGCACAGAGGCACTGTCGGACAGTATTTCTTCCATTGAAACTGGAATAAAGAGTATGGAAAATATTACTCAAAAAGAAAGAAGCTACACAGGAGCTAATCTTGAAAAAGCTATTAAGAAAATGCTTGATAGAATAAAAACTACAGATATTAATACTAAACTAAGTTTTAAAGGGGTATATTTTAATTTAGAAGAAAAAACCTATGATATTATAAATAGGATATGTTTAGAACTTGTGACAAATTCTCTAAAACACTCACAGGCAAGTGAAATGTTTATATCAATAAATTTAAAACAAAATTATATTAGTATTCTTGTTATGGATAATGGCAATGGCTGTGATAATCTAGTACTAGGAAATGGTCTAAGTGGTATAAAAGAAAGACTTAGATTGATTGGTGGAAAAGCAGAGTTTGTAACATCAATTGGAGAAGGGTTTATGAGTAAAATCAGCATAGAAAATTAAAATTTACAGTCTAAAACGACTTGCGTTCACTAAAAGTGACGCAGGTCGTTTTTTATGATTAAATCAATGACCATAGGATTACAATAGGTTGCTTTAGTTGTATTGAAAATAACTAGCGCTTTTAATAAGATAGAAGTAGTTAAGAAATAAAATATAAAGGAGGAGCTATTATGACAAAAGCAGATGAGGTAGACTATAAATTATATGGTGATGATATGCAGTTTGGTCTGAGCTTGCTAAGCTATTTGGCAGAGATTAAGGAGGGAAATTATGAAAGAAACTAATAAGTGGATATGCGCTATAGCATATATAATATTTTTTATTCCTATAATTGTTGACAATAATAACGAAGAATACAAGTTCCATACGAATCAGGGTCTTAACTTATTTATATTATTTGCTTTAGGCAGTATAATCGGCTCTTTTGTGCCTGTTATCGGTTGGTTTTTAATATTGCCTATTGTATCTATTTTTTCATTTATATTATTTATTATGGGGGTTATTAATTCATTAAA
>JBGUER010000182.1:0-5323 GCA_041821285.1 Clostridiaceae bacterium | reverse complement strand
TGAAGTTTGTGGGTCAAATAAAATATCTTCTAGCCAAGGCTCTACATTTTTCATTTCATATTTTCCTTCAATATGTTTTTTGTTTTTATATGCCCCTTCTGGAATCAATCCTATTTTTGCGTAATCTATGGCTTCTTTTATTATAGGAACTTTGTTTTTATTTATTTTAACTGTTTTATTTGAGCCTTCTGCCATTTCAAATAAATGACCAATAAGTCCAAAGCCTGTTACATCTGTGCAAGCTGATACATTATAATCCTTTATTATGTCAAAAGCATATTTATTTAAAGTTTCCATTACTTTTACCGAACTGTCATATGCTTCTTTAGATACCATATCACCTTTTATAGCAGCTGCTATAATACCTGTTCCTAAAGGTTTAGTAAGAATTATTACCTCTCCTTCAGTAAATCCACAATTTTTAAAAACTTTCTTAGGATGCACCATTCCAGTAACTGACAAACCGTATTTAGGTTCATTATCATCTACACTGTGTCCTCCTATTATTACTGCACCAGCTTCTATAACTTTATCTGCTCCACCTCTCAATATTTCTTGCAAAACTTTAATATCTAAACAATTAGGAAAGCAAACTATGTTTAAAGCTACTGTAGGCGTCCCTCCCATTGCATACACGTCACTCAAAGCATTTGCTGCAGCTATTGCACCAAATGTATAGGGATCATCTACCACAGGTGTGAAGAAATCCAATGTATTTATTATAGCTACATCCTCACTCAATTTATATACAGCTGCATCATCTGATGTTTCTGTACCAACTATTATATTTTCATTTTCCATTTTAGGTATTTTCTCTAATATCTTTGAAAGGGTCTCCGGCCCTATTTTCGCTGCTCACCCAGAAGTTCTAGCTAATTTAGTTAATCTATTTTCCATACTGCCACCTCCAGAAAGATTTTTTTGTTTTAATACTATAATCATTATATTACATTTTTTTATTAAGTAAATCAAATTACCAAGCATCTAAATATTCTTTTAATTTTTCTAATGTTTTATCTCCTATTCTATCTACATTTTTTAAATCGTCTATACTATTAAAATAGCCATTAGTTTCTCTATATTTTATTATATTTTTCGCTGTAACTTCCCCTATTCCAGGAACCTCTTCAAATTCTTTATCCGTTGCTGTATTTATATTTATTTTTCCATCACTTCTTTTAGACGATTGATTTTCTTCTACATTTCCTTCTTCTATAGAAACTTTTGGATATACAACTATTTTATCCTGATCTTTTAATATTTTTGCTAAATTAACACTTACATTATCCGCATTTTCTGTAAATCCCCCTGCTAAATCAACTAAATTCTCTATTCTGTCTCCTTCTTTTAAAGAATACACCCCTGGATTCTTTATTTCTCCTACCACATAAACCTTTATTTCATTTGTACTTACATTTTCCATACTATCTTCTTGAAATACATCTTCATAATTATCTTCATTGCCTGAGTTACTAAATCTTACTACTATAAAAATTAGAAAAATTGATGCTATAATAATAGAGCCTATTATTTTTTTATTAATTTTCATTTTTATACCTCCATTATTATTATTGACTATTAATATAAAAATTTATCTGATATAATTTTAATATATTAAATTTTAAGGAGTATTTTATGAAAAAGTTCTTGACATTTATTTTAGCCCTAATGATAATTTCAAATTTTAATTTCTTAGTTTTAGCAGATAATCCACCAAATTTAACAGCTGATAGTGCTATTTTAATGGATGCTGACACTGGCGATATATTATATAGTAAAAACACGGACACTACTTATTATCCTGCCTCAATTACTAAAATAATGACTGTTCTATTAACTCTAGAAAACTGTAATTTAGATGATGTAGTAACAATTGGAAGTGGTCCTCCTTTTGTTGATAACACTAGTAGCAAAATTTTTATATTTGAAGATGAAAAACTTACTGTAGAAGATTTACTTTATGCTCTCATTTTAGCTTCAGCTAATGATTGTGCTGAAGCCTTAGCTGAACATATATCAGGTACCATACCTGATTTTTCAATTATGATGAATGAAAGAGCTAAAGAATTAGGGTGTTTAAATACAAACTTTGTAAATCCTCATGGGCTTTATGATGACACTCATATAACTACAGCATATGATATGAGTCTTATTATGAAAGAACTAGTTAAACATGAAGAATATATAAAAATAGCACAAACTTCAAATTATTTTATAGAGCCAACAAATAAGCAATCAGAAACTAGACCTTTATCAAATGATGACAGATTAGTTCTCCCATTTTGTGATGAATATTATCCTTATGCTTTAGCTGGAAAAACTGGATGGGTTCCTGAATCCTTACATACTTACGTTGCCTATGCAAAAAAAGACAATCAAAGCCTTATTCTTGTTTTAATGCATGATGATAATAGTTATTATTATAACGAAGCTAAGCAATTATTTGAGTACGGATTTGATAATTTTACAAATGAGAAATTTTTATCTGCTGGAGATATAGTTACATCTGTTACAATAGATGACATAAGTTATCCTCTATATTGTGATGAAGACTTTAGTTTTACAAAAGAAAATGAAGATTCAGATATTCCTTATATAGAAATGGATAAAAATAACTTTTCTAATACCTATTTTAATGAAAATGATAAAGTATTTAAAGCTAATGTCTTACTTGATTCAAAGATTATTGGTTCCTTAAACTTATATAGTAAAAAATCTAGATTAGAAGCAATTCCAGCTTCAACTTCAGCAATTGCTTTTAACTATATAAAAAACATATTATTATATAGTTTTTATATAGTACTCATATTATTTTTAATCTTACTAGCAATAAGATTTTACAATTTAAATATACGAAAAAAAAGAAGATATAAAATAAAACGTCGAAAATAAATCGACGTTTTATTTTAATGTTTCTATTAAATTCTTTATATCTTTTGGTATTTCCGATTCTATATTTACTATCTTTTGAGTCCTAGGATGGATAAACCTTATTGCTTTTGCATGCAAAGCTTGCCTTCCTATTAAAATAGAATCATCTTCATTACAATATAAATCATCTCCATAAATAGGACAATTAAAATAGTTTAAATGAACTCTTATTTGATGAGTTCTTCCTGTCTCTAAATCTAGTTCTAAAAGTTCACCTTTTTCATATCTTTCAATAATCTTATAATGAGTTATACTATTTTGACCTCTATCATCTACTATTCTTCTTATGTCTCCATCTAACTGTCTATATATAGGCAGGTCTATAGTTCCCTTTTCTTCTTCCATATGATTATGTATAACTGCTATATATTTTTTTTGAAATTCTTTTTTATCTCTAGATAAAGACATATGAGAAAATTGATTTTTAGCTATAAGTATAAGTCCTGATGTATTCATATCTAGTCTACTAACAAGTCTTACTATAGTTTTATCTCCTTTTTCTCTGAAATAGTAAACTATTCCATTTGCCAGCGTATTAGAAGGATAACTTTTGGTAGGATGAACCACTATATTACTTGGTTTATCAACTACTAATATATCATCATCTTCATACATAACCTTTATATCCATTTTTTCAGGTTCTATATTTTGACTTTCATTTCTATTTAGTATCATTTCAATAATATCTTTTTCTTTTAAAATATAATTAAGCTTTTCTACTTTTCCGTTTACTTTTATCCTGCCTTCTTTTGCTGCAGATAATAAAAATCTTGTTGATATATTTTCCCTATCTTTTAAATATGCTCTAAGCTTTGTCTTCGATGATATATTTATCACTTGATATTTTATTGTATTGTCCATTATTTCACGTTAGCTATAGCTTCTATTTCTACTCCAGCATCCTTTGGAAGCCTTGCTACTTCAACACAAGATCTAGCAGGTGGATTAGATGGAAAAAATGTTTCATAAACTTCATTTACATCACTAAAATCATTCATATCTTTAATAAATACAGTAGTTTTAACAACATCTTCTAATGATGCTCCAGCTTCCTCTAAAACAGCTTTTACATTCTCAAGTGATTTCCTAGCTGCAAGTTTAATATTCCCTTTAACGAGTTCTCCTGTGCTTATATCTATTGGTATTTGTCCTGAAGTATAAACAAAATTTCCAATTTTCACTCCTTGTGAATAAGGTCCTATAGCTTTTGGTGCTTTTTCTGTACTAATTATTATTTTTTCCATATACATCCTCCTTAAAAATCAAATAATTTCTTGCTTTTATGGTATCTTCATGTAATATACTATTTTTTTCTATTACAAATTTTATAGTATTATTTAAAGATTCTAATAAAGCGAAATTTAAATCTTTATATGCTAGCTCTCTAAGATTTTCTACTTCTTTAAACTTTCTATTTGGCTCAATATAATCTGCCAAATATATTATTTTTTCCAAACCAGACATATTATCTTTTCCAGTAGTATGATATTCTATAGCTGATAAAATTTCTTTATCTTCTATTCCAAATTTGTCTCTTGCAATAATAGATCCTGCTAATCCATGAAAGATAAAAGGACTTTTTAAATATATCTTATCAACTTCTATATTATTATCCTGTAATAAACTTAAAATTTCCGTATCACTTAAATTTTTAGCACAATCATGAACAAGTCCTGCTATTTCAGCTTTTTTCTCATCTTCCCCATAAAATCTAGCTAAATTTATAGCACAGTCACGAACTCCTATACTATGATTATATCTAGTTAATTTTAAATTATCTTTTAAATACAAATTAATTTTCTCTAAATTCCACATATCATTTATACAATCCTATCTTTTCTATAGTATAATAAACATTTTCTGGCAAGTAATCCTTTATACTTAGATTTTTTTTCACCATTTCTTTTATTTTAGTTGATGAAATATCCATAGTAGAAGTAGTTATTACATTTAATTTTTTACCATATTTATCTTCTACACTTTTCTTCTTTTGATATATTTCTTGTTTTTCATAACCAGGTCTACTATATACTGCAAATTCACTATTTTTCATTATAACATCAACATTTTTCCACTTATCTAATTCCATCAAGCAATCAGCACCAACTATAAAATACCATTTTGTATTATTTTCTAACTCTTTGAAGTATTTTACAGTGTCGTAAGTATAAGATATTCCTACTTTATCTATTTCATAACTGGAAATATCAAACCTTTTCTCTTTTTCAATAGCTAATTTTACAAGTTCATATCTCAAATTAGCATCTGTTATTTTCTTACTTTCTTTAAGAGGCGGATTGCCTGCTGGAACAAATATTACTTTATCTAAATTTAAAGTATCAAGCGCTTTATAGGCTATATGAAGATGTCCATTATGAATTGGGTCAAAGGT
>JBGUER010000181.1:0-5368 GCA_041821285.1 Clostridiaceae bacterium | reverse complement strand
TTATTTCAATACCTAAATAAGAATAAGCCCTTTTTTTATCTAAATCAATAAATACATCATCTTTCAAAAAACAGGTCTTAATAAATCCGCTTTCTATTTCTGATAATTGCTTATTTAAATTTATCTTTTTTTCCCCATTGAAAACAATAGGTTTACAATTATAATTTGGAGAACATACATAAAAACCTGCATAATCATAATATATTAACCTTTTTATATCTTGTAAAATCACTTTCATAGAATTTTCCAATTCGCCATTTTCCATAAGATTCTTAGTGATTTCTTGAACTATCTCCATTTTATTATTCTTTTTAACCACATTATTTAGAATATTAAATATATATATTGTGAGTATAATTAAAAGTAAAAATATAGTAGAAAATACCATATCCAACACTCCATCTATATAATAATAAACATAAGCTATAAATCCACAAATTACAGTAGGCATCACACCATAAATAAATTGTGTTACTAAATTAAATTTATAAGTTTTATCTTTTGTAATAATCTTATATAAATTAAATAAAAATAAGTTAGACAATATATAACCTAAAATAAAAACACAAAATATTTGAATTTTTATTTTATCTAATGTTCCATTATATAAATTCCAAAACCATTTAACTAAATTTGCTGAAAAAAACACCATAATAATATCTAAAGAAAGATTTATTAAATATTTTCTTAAATTTATATACTTTTCCTTTATATTACTAAATATTATTTTAAATAAAAAACACAAAATCAAGAAAATATATATTGGGCCTTGTCCATATAATCCATATAACGAAAATATTAAAACATCCGTTAAATCTAAGCACATACCACCTAAATCAATAGAATTCATAAATAAAAATATTCCAGCTAAAAATATAACAATAGTATTTAAGTAAAACAACTGTGTTATATCAGAATAATTTATTACTACGAAGGCACTAATACAAAATAATACCCCTGCAAACAAATTGTCTTTTTTCATAATTCCTCCTAAAAATTCTCATCCAGTGCAGCTAATTCCTTCATTACATTTTCATATTTTTCATTATTTATTAATTTATTTTCTAAAATTCTAAAGGGACATTCTTGATTTTTTATTTCATTGTAAAAAGGACAACCGATAAAACACTCTACTTTTTCTTCATATGTAGATAAAAATGAACACTCCATGCTAATCTCCTTCTATTATGTTAATTTTTAACATAATTATAATCTAAATACGAAAAAAATAAAAGATATATTTTAATTTTTTATTCAAATATTATTAAATTATGATATAATATTGATGTCGAAATATAAAAAAGGAGCGTTCTTATATGAAATACATAAAAAAAACTAGTTTAGTTTTGATGCTGTTACTTATTTTTCTCCAATTACCTGTATACGCCGATAATACTGAACCTGATATCGTTGGTAAAGAAGCTTTGGTTATGGATGTTGAAACTGGAGAAATAATATATGCTAAAGATATCGATGTAAAAACCTATCCAGCTAGCACAACGAAACTTATCACTGCTCTTTTACTTGCAGAAAATAAAAATAAAACTGATATTTTAAAATACACTGAAAGCGCTAAAGAACAACCTGAATATTCTTTTAACACTAATAGAAAAACCATGACTGTAGGCGAAACTATGACAGCGCAAGATGTAATGGACTCTATTCTTTTATATTCTGCTAATGATATAGCTTATATGGCCGCTGACAATGTATCAGGTTCTTATATTGATTTTGTAACTTTAATGAATAAAACGGTTGAAGATTGGGGACTTACAGGAACACATTTTACATCACCTAATGGTCTTCACGACCCTGACCACTACACTACCCCCTATGAACTTTCAGTTATAGGAAGAAAAGCTTTTGCTAATGATTGGGTTAAAGAAACTATGGCTAAAAAAGAAAGTAGTGTTACTACCTCAGACAATCGTCCTATTGCACTTTCTAATAGTAATAAACTTTTAGGAGTTGATGGATGCATTGGAGGCAAAACTGGTTTTACAGATGAAGCAGGCAGATGTTTAGTTGCTTTTTTTGAAAGAGACGGTAGAACACTTGTAGGGGTTGTAATGAATTCTGAATGGGGTAGCGACGATACAATAGTTTTTGAAGATATGGAAAAAATAATTAACTATGGCTATTCTCTTGACAAATCATCACTTTACGAGAAAGGAACCATATTAAAAACCGAAAAAATATCTTACAAACCATTAAGATTTTTAGGCCCAACTAAAGAAATTGAAGTTCCTATTATATTAAAAGACAATATAAATTATTATGATAATCCTGTTAATAATGCCGAAATGCAAGAAGATTACGACCTTACAGATTTAAGTGTATGGAATTTAAAAGACAATGAAACCATAGGAACTATTACTATAAAACAAAGAGAATCTTCAAAAATTTATTATTTAACTACTGATATTTCAACTGGTTCTATAATAAAAGCAAATATTCCATTATATATAATTTCATTTATTGTTTTTTTAGTTATACTTATATTTGTATTATTTATATTCGCAAGAATTAAAAAAGCTAAAAGAAAAAAACGAAGATTTTATTAGGATGTTTACTTAAACATCCTTTTTTTATTTAAATAAATTCAAAAGGAAGCTCATATGTGTATAAAAAGATATTTTATTAAAGTAGAAGGTATAGTTCAAGGTGTTGGTTTTAGACCATTTGTATATAATTTAGCTTTAAAAAACTCTTTAACTGGGTGGGTTAACAATAATTCTCAAGGGGTTTTTATAGATTTAGAAGGAAAAGATAAAAATTTATCTAATTTCATATATAAATTGAAAAATTCACCTCCCCCATTATCTAAAATAGATCATATAACTAAAAAGGAAATGGAACTAAAAAACTATAAAAACTTTGAAATATTAAAAAGCGAAGAAAATAAAAATAAAATCACTTTAATATCTCCAGATATTGCCACATGCAAGGATTGTTTAGATGATATTGATGACCCCAAAAACAGAAGGCATAATTATTCTTTTACTAACTGTACAAATTGTGGTCCTAGATTTTCTATAATAAAATCTATTCCATATGATAGAGATAAAACAACCATGAAAAAATTTTCCATGTGTACTAATTGTAATAAAGAATATACTGACCCTACAAATAGAAGATTTCACGCTCAACCAAATGCTTGTTCTTTATGTGGTCCTCATTTATTTGTTTTAGATTCTAAAAAAAATATTATATCCGATGAAGATTCAATATCTTTAGATTTTACTAGAAAAAAACTAAAAGATGGATATATATTCGCAATAAAAGGGTTAGGTGGTTTTAATTTAGCTTGCACGCCCTATGAATTTAACGTTATCGAAAAACTAAGAACTAGGAAAAATAGAAAAGATAAACCATTTGCAGTAATGGCTAAAGACATAGAAACTGCAAAAAAATACTGTTTAATATCTGAAAAAGAGGAATCTATATTAACTGGCATTAGAAAACCTATAGTTATTTTAAAAAGAAATATAGGCTATAATCTTCCAGAAAATTTAGCTCCCAATCAAAATACTTTAGGAGTTATGCTTCCTTATACCCCTCTTCATCATTTACTATTTAAAGATGGAATAAACCTTTTGATTATGACTAGCGCTAATTTAAATTCTATTCCTTTAGAATATGAAAATGAATCTTGCTATGCAAATCTTCATAAAATAGCTGATTATTTCCTAATGCATAATAGAGATATTCATGTTCCTATAGATGATTCTGTAGTACGCGTTATAGATAACAAAATACGACTTATAAGAAGAGCACGTGGCTATGTCCCCCTTCCAATAAACGAACCAAATTTAAATAGCATTTTAGCATTAGGCGGCAATATGAAAAACACATTTGCTATTTCAAAACAAGATTACATATTTCTAAGTCAGCATAATGGGAATTTAGAAAACATAGAAACTACAAATCATTATTTAAATAATATTGATCATTTTAAAAACATATTTTTATTTCAGCCTGATTATGTTGCATTAGATAAACATCCACTATACGAATCTACAAAATATGGAGAAACTTTAAACATTAAAAAAATAAAAATTCAACATCATCATGCACATATAGTAAGTTGTTTAGCTGAAAATAACATTAATAACAAAGTAATAGGAATCTGTTTTGATGGAACAGGCTATGGAGATGACCATAAAATATGGGGTGGTGAGTTTTTAATATGCCATAGAAGCCAGTACACAAGAGTTTCTCATTTAGGCTATATTTGTCTTCAAGGTGGGGATAAAGCTGTACAGGAGCCATACAGAGTGGCTATTTCTTATATATTAAATGCTTATTCCCAAGCAGAAAGCATAGAAATAATAAAACGCCTATATAAAGAAAAAGGTTTGATTATTTCAAATCTAATTAAATCTAAAATAAATTGCATTGAAACCTCAAGTATGGGAAGATTTTTTGATGCTGCATCATCAATTATAGGAATAAGAAATACTATATCCTACGAAGGTCAAGCTTCTATAGAAATGGAGTCTATAATAAATAACAATATTAAATCAAGTTATTCTTACGAAATAGATGAAAATCTTATTATTATTACTAAAGAGACAATAAAAGATCTAATTTTAGACAAATTAAATAATATTTCAAAAGATATTATGGCTACTAAATTTCACAACACTATAATAAACATTACAATAGATGTGGCCAAAAGATTAAGAGAATTATATGAAATAAATGAAATTGCTTTAAGCGGAGGAGTATTTCAAAATGCATATTTATTAGAAAACCTAATACATGAATTTCAAGCTTTGGATTTTATAGTATACACTCAAAGTGAAATTCCATCAAATGATGGTGGCCTATCTTTAGGTCAATTAGTAGCTGCAAATGAAATAATCAAAAATAGCATGACTACTTAAACTAAGTAGTCATGTAAATTTTTATAATCTGAATTATTTATTGTTCCATCCTCTATTTTATAGTATTTAGGATTATCAAATACATTATCTGCTAAAGAAACTATTTCGCTATGGCAAGTTAAAATAAATATTTGATTTGTTTTTGATATATCCTTTAATACTTCTAGAGTATTTTTTAAATTTACAGAATCAAAATTCACAAAACTATCATCTAGTATTATTGGTAATTTTGATTTTATATCCATTATTCTAGATAATCTAACAGCTAAATAAAGTTGTTCGCTGGTTGCACGGCTTAAATTTAATGAACTTTCTAATATTTTTTCATCTTTTAATTTTAATTTATAATCAGGATTCAAAAGATTATCGAAGGGAATTATTTCCTTTATTTCCCCTTTTGTTAATTTATCTAGTACTAAGCTTGCACTATAAAACAAGCTTTCTTTTGATTCATTAATAAGGTAATTTTGAGATTTTTC
>JBGUER010000180.1:0-5439 GCA_041821285.1 Clostridiaceae bacterium | reverse complement strand
CTCTTTAAAAAACGCTAGTTATTCGTTATTTTAAAGAGAAAATCAGCCAAATGTAATTATGCATTTTTCTCTACAAAATGCATAATTTATTGATTTATATTTTCTCTTTAAAAAACGTTGATTATTCGTTATTTTAAATAGAAAATCAGCCAAATGTAATTATGCATTTTTCTTAACGTAGGTTATTGGAATTATGGCATACATAGCTGCTGCTTTAACTAATTCTTCTTTCCATGTTTTTTCATTTGGTGCATGAGCTTGATCTTCATGACCTGGTCCAAATCCAATACATGGAATATTATATCTTCCCATTATTGATACTGCATTTGTTGAGAATGTCCATTTATCTACTAATGGTTTAGTTTCAAATAAATTTTCATAACAATCTACTAATGTTTCGCATACTTCGTGGTCTCTATCTAAAACCCAAGTTGGAAAATAGCAATCAGTTTCATAAACTAATCCTGTATAAGATGGTCTATCATAAGAATACATAGAAACTTCTGCTTTAGCTGCTTTAACTGAAGGAAGATTTCTTATTTGCTCTAGCGCATATTCATAAGTTTCTCCATTTGTTAACCTTCTATCTATAGATATTGAGCATCCATCAGCTACTGCACATCTAGATGGTGATGAGAAAAATATTTCTGAAACTGTTAACGTTCCTTTTCCTAAAAATTCATCATTTATAAGATTTTCATTAAGCTCTTTTAATTCATTTAATATAGGAGCCATTTTAAATATAGCATTGTCCCCTCGCTCTGGGGCTGAACCATGGCAGCTAACTCCATGACAAGTTACCTTTATCTCCATTCTTCCTCTATGTCCTCTATAAATATTTAAAGAAGTTGGTTCTGTTATAACAACAAACTCCGGTTTAATATTTTCTTTATTGAACATATATTGCCAGCAAAGGCCGTCGCAATCTTCTTCTTGAACTGTTCCTGTTACAAGTAAAGTATAATCATCTAAAAGGTCTAAATCCTTTATTATTTTTCCAGCATAAACCATTGAAGCCATTCCACCTTCTTGGTCTGAACCACCTCTTCCAAGAATAATGTCATTATCTTCGTATCCTTTATATGGATCATAATTCCATAAATTTTTATCGCCTACTCCAACTGTATCTATATGGGCATCCATTGCTATTAAATGTTTCCCATGACCTATATATCCTAGAATATTTCCCATTTTATCTATTTCTACCTTATCAAAACCCACTTTTTCCATTTCATCTTTTATTCTTAAAATAACTTTTTTTTCATTGCAGCTCTCACTTGGTATTGCAATCATATCTCTTAAAAATTTGCTCATGTCTGCTTTATATTTATAGGCTAAGTTTAAAATTTCTTTGGAATCAATCTTTTTAATCATAATATCCCCCTTATTCATTCTTTGAAAATGCACCTTCCCAAACTATTTTTCTATAATTGTCTGGGTCTGTATCTCCCTCAGTATTTATAACCATAATTCTTGAGTCTTTATCTAATTTTAATTCTTCTTTAAGCTCTTTTAATTTGGGGGCATTTAATATTTCATATACCATTCCAAGAGTTACTGAACCAGATTCTCCTGATATTACTTTTTCATCACCATCTAATGGATTTCCAAGAATTCTCATTCCATTAGATGATATATATTCAGGACAAGATATAAACATATCACTATAGCTATTTAATATTCCCCACCCAATGGTGTTTGGCTCACCACAAGCAAGCCCTGCCATTATTGTGTCCATATCTCCTGTAACATTAGTTATTTTATTGTTAAGCTTAGATTTATAAATGCAATCTGCTTTGTTTGGCTCAACTATTGCAGTTATTGGCCTATCCTTCCCATAATACGAAGATAAAAATCCTTGAATTCCTCCAGCTAGAGACCCTACCCCTGCTTGAATGAATACATGAGTTGGTTTTTGAACTTTTATTTCTTTCATCTGTTCTACTGCTTCAAGCATTAGAGTTGAATAGCCTTGCATTATCCATAAAGGAACATCCTCATAGCCTTCCCAAGCTGTATCTTGAATCATTTCATAGCCATATTTTTTAGATTCAGCTAAAGCCAGCCTAACAGCATCGTCATAATTTAAATCTGTTATGCTAGCTTTGGCACCTGTTTTTCTTATGTTTTCAAGTCTTGTTTTTGAAGAACCTTTTGGCATATAAACTACTGACTGTTGTCCTAATTGCTCAGCAGTCCAGGCAAGTCCACGTCCGTGATTTCCGTCTGTTGCAGTGATAAATACTATTTCGCCTAGTTTTTTCTTTACTGATTCTGATTTTAAAATATCAAATGTTAATTCACTTATTGGAATTCCTAATTTTTCAGATAATAATTTTCCAATAGCATAGGAACTTCCCAGTACCTTAAATGCATTTAACCCAAATCTGTACGATTCATCTTTAACTAATATTTCTGATACTCCTAATTTAGTAGATAAGTTTTTAAGTCTTGTAAGCGGTGTCTTTGAATAAACA
Organism: Clostridiaceae bacterium; assembly: GCA_041821285.1. Classification (GTDB taxonomy): domain Bacteria; phylum Bacillota; class Clostridia; order Clostridiales; family Clostridiaceae; genus JAJBWD01. Next base: position 2,962 of record JBGUER010000180.1, on the reverse strand, counting down.
TTAAAACTTTCATGAAACTTTTTTACATTCTCTATTTCTGCTAAACTAAAATACTCTAAAGACACTTTATTTCCACTATCTCTAGATATATTATTTTTAATCCATTTAGTCACTTCAACCATTTTTTATTCCTCCTACTTTTTATTTATTTACTTACCATATTAATTTAATAGCAAATTTCATACCAAAGTAGTGCTGATTGTTTTAATCTTCTTGATTGCTTGATTTTTTATAGGTCTTCTGCGATGTGATATTAGATGTGTTCTAAACTTTCCTAAAAAATTATTTAAATGTGCATGATTATTTATAGTTATTTATATCTTTTATCAAAATGATAATGTTTTTAGAATATTTATTATCATTTTGATAATAAATTATATTATTTTCCAAAGATTTGAGGCTGCTTGTCTGGATTTTTCATATATTTCTTTTTCGTCTATACCTTGAATTTCTCTATTTTTCATAAGAATTTTACCGTTTATTATAGTGGTATTTACACTTTTACCTGTTATTCCAAATAGAATATGCGCAAAATAATTATCTTTATTTATTGGAGTTATAGGGTTGTATTCTATTATTATTATATCTGCATATGAACCTTTTTTTAATATTCCTAAAGGTTTATCAAAATATTCAGCTGCTATTTTTTTATTGTTTTCATACATCATTTTATAAGTTTCTAAGAATCCAACTCTTGGGTCTTTTAGATTGTGTTTGTGTATAATATTAGCTACTTTCATAGATTCATACATATCTGTGGTATATCCATCTGTTCCAAGTCCCATGACTATACCTTTTTTCATCATTTCCATAGTAGGTGCACAACCAACTGCATTACCCATATTAGATTCAGGATTATGGACAACTATAGTCCTAGTATCTTTTAATATGTCCATTTCGTCTTCATTAACATGAGTACAATGAACGGCTATAGTTTTATTTCCTAAAATATCGAAATCTTTTAGTCTTTCTACAACTCTTTTATTGTATTTATTCACACAATCGTATTCATCTTCTATCCCTTCAGCGGTATGAATATGAAAACCTGTATTTAAACCTTGTATGGAATCTCTGCATTTATATAGAGTTGAATCTGATAGAGTAAATGATGCATGAAGTCCAAACATTCCTTTTATCATGTCATTATTATTATTATTATTACAATGACTTATAAAATCTACATTCTCTTTTATCCCTTTTTCCATTATTTGTTTTCCGTCACGGTCCGATACTTCATAGCAAAGACAACTTCTAACATTTAAAGATTTTGCAGCTTCTTCTATACCAAACAAACTACCTGAAACTGCACCTTCACTGGCATGATGATCAAATATAGTTGTTGTTCCATTTTTTATGCATTCTATATATGTTACAAGTGCGCTATATTTAACTTGTTCTAAAGTTAATTTCTTATCTATATTCCACCATAGCTTGTCTAAAATTTCTAGAAAGTTTTTAGCAGGTTCTCCCCCTAAGACCATCCCCCTAGCATATGCACTATATATATGCATATGGCTATTTATATTTCCCGGCATTATTATATTATTTTTAGCATCAATAAATTCAGCATCTTTATATTTTTCTTTTAATTTACTATACTTACCAACTTCAACTATTATATTGCCATCTACAGCTACACATCCATTTTCAATAAATGGATTGCTTTCATCTTGGGTAATAACTGTTCCATTTCCAATAAGTAACATATTATCTCCCCCTTAATATTTTATTTATTACCATTTTTCTTTTTCTCCAAGTTTTCTATATAATGTAGCTACACCTATGCCTAATGCAGAAGCTGCCATTTTCTTTCCTTTTGTGTCATTACCATATTTTTTTATAGCTTTTAATATACATTGTTTTTCTATCTCACTAAGTGGTATTATATCTTCACTATTATCTGATTTATCTTTTTTATTAAAATAATAATCTAGTATATTTTGAGGTATTATATCTTTAGTTAAAATACCACTTCCATCTTCTATATTTATCATATATTCTAAAGTATTTTCAAGTTCACGAACATTTCCTGGCCATGAATAATTAAGCAAAATATTCTTTGCTTCCTTGTCTAATTTTTCTACATTTTTGTTAAATAAAATATTATACTTTTTAATCATTTTATCTATAATGAATTCTATATCTTCTATTCTACTTCTAAGAGGTGGCACAGTTAATGGAATAACATTTAATCTATAATATAAATCCTCTCTGAATTTATTTTCTTTGATTAATTTCTTAAGATCTTTATTAGAAGCAGCTATTATCCTTATATCTAAATCCATTAACCTGTTTGACCCTATCCTAACTATTTTTCTATCTTCTAAAACTCTTAAGATTTTAACTTGAGAATGTAATGGCATATCTCCTATTTCATCTAAAAATATTACTCCTTCATTTGCAAGTTCAAATTTTCCTATTCGACCATTTGCATTCGCTCCACTAAAAGCTCCTTTAACATACCCAAATAATTCACTTTCTAAAAGTGCATCTGGTATAGCACTACAATTTATAGCTATAAAAGGTTTATTACATCTTTTACTTTCAGAGTGAATGGCTCTTGCAATAAGTTCTTTTCCCGTTCCGCTTTCACCTGTAATTAAAACAGTAGAATTAGATGCTCCTATCCTTTTTATAGTATTTTTTAAATTTATCATCGATTGAGTTTTACCTAAAATATCCTTGGTTGTTATTAATTGATGAGAATTTGTTAGGTTATATGAATCATTTTTCAATTTTTTTATTTGCTTAAATACAAAAACTTTATTATAAATAGATAACATTTGAGGTATGTCTATTAAATGTCCTATTAAATTATATTCTGATTTACCTATTTTTACCACGAATTCTTCTTCACCCATAATGTATTCATTTTTTGATATTATCTCTATTTTATTATCTGAATCGAAATGATCAATTTTAAGTTGTTTCATGGCACTGCTATTCATATGGGCAATTTTAC
>JBGUER010000179.1:0-5549 GCA_041821285.1 Clostridiaceae bacterium | reverse complement strand
GGTTCTGTGGAAGTAGTTAATAAATATGTAAAAAGTACTGTTAACAATGTAAAAGATAAAGTAGAAGATTTAACAAAAGATATAAAGGATAAATTTAAAAATAAAGGTGAAGCTAAAGAAGAAAATTCTTATAGTTACACAGTTGATTTTGAAGATGAAAATGAAGATAAAGAAGAAAAATAAATTATTGCCGCGTATAGCGGCTTTTTTTCTGTTTAAAATTAATTTTAAAAAACTGTATTAAAATCATTAAAAAATCTGTATTAATTTTTGATAAAGTGTTATAATATTTCGTAGTATTAAATTGGTAAAATCAATTTTTATTTAAATTATTTTAGCAATATATAATACCTACATATACTTAGGGTTATTTATAAAATATAACTCAACATAACATTAAAACGGAGGGATTATTAAATGGAATACAAAAAATATGTTTACCTTTTTAGTGAAGGGAATGCATCTATGAGAAATCTATTAGGTGGAAAAGGTGCTAATTTAGCAGAAATGACAAATCTAAATATACCAGTTCCTTATGGTTTTACAGTATCCACAGAAGCTTGTACAAAATACTATGAAGATGGAAAGAAAATCACAAAGGAAATATCAGACCAAATTGACGCTTCTTTAGCTAATGTAGAAGAAGTATCTGGTAAAAAATTTGGAAGTTTAGAAAATCCTTTATTAGTATCTGTTAGATCTGGTGCTAGAGTTTCTATGCCTGGTATGATGGATACAATATTAAACTTAGGTTTAAATGATGATTCAGTAATTGCATTTGGAAAACTTACGAACAATGAGAGATTTGCTTATGATTCTTATAGAAGATTTATACAAATGTTCTCTGATGTTGTTATGGGAATAGAAAAGAAAAATTTTGAAAGTATATTAAGTCAAGTTAAAGAAGATAAAGGTGTTAAATTTGATACTGATTTAACTGCTGATGATTTAAAAGAAATTGTTAAATTATTTAAAGCAACTTATAAAGAAAATAAGGGAGAAGAGTTTCCTCAAGACCCTAAAGTTCAATTAATGGAAGCTATAACTGCAGTATTTAGATCTTGGGATAATCCAAGAGCAAATGTATATAGAAGATTAAATGATATACCAGGAAATTGGGGAACAGCCGTTACTGTTCAAATCATGGTATTTGGAAATATGGGTAATAATTCAGGTACTGGTGTTGCTTTTACAAGAAATCCAGCTACAGGAGAAAAAGCTATATTTGGAGAGTATTTAATAAATGCTCAAGGTGAAGATGTTGTTGCAGGAATAAGAACACCTTTACCTATAACAAGATTAGAACAAGACTTACCAGAATGTTACAAACAATTTATGGAAATAGCTACAAATCTTGAAAATCATTACAAAGATATGCAAGATATGGAGTTCACTATAGAACAAGGTAAATTATTTTTTTTGCAGACAAGAAATGGTAAAAGAACTGCTCCAGCTGCTTTAAAAATAGCTGTTGAATTAGTTGAAGAAGGATTCTTAACTAAAGAAGAAGCTGTTATGAAAGTTGAACCAAAACAATTAGATTCTTTATTACATCCAGCATTTGACGTTAAAGAAATGAAAAAAGCTAATGTTATAGCAAAAGGTCTTCCAGCATCACCAGGAGCTGCTTGTGGTAAAATATACTTTACAGCACAAGATTCTAAAGAAGCACATGCAAACGGCGAAGCAGTTGTTTTAGTAAGACTTGAAACATCTCCAGAAGATATTGAAGGAATGGTAGCTGCAGAAGGAATACTTACTGTAAGAGGTGGGATGACATCTCACGCAGCAGTTGTTGCAAGAGGAATGGGAACATGTTGCGTAGCTGGATGTGGAGATATCATAGTTAATGAAAAAGAAAAGATCTTACAAGTAGGCAGCTTAACATTAAAAGAAGGAGATTATATTTCTTTAGATGGTAGCACAGGTAATGTATACGGTGAAGCGCTTAAAACTGTTGAACCTGAAATAACAGGATATTTCGGAACATTTATGAAATGGGCTGATGAAATAAGATATTTAAAAGTTAGAACAAATGCTGATACTCCACAAGATGCAAAACAAGCAGTTCATTTTGGAGCAGAAGGAATTGGTCTTTGCAGGACTGAACATATGTTCTTTGCAGAAGATAGAATAGCAGCAGTTAGAGAAATGATTCTTTCAGAAAATGTAGAACAAAGAAAGAAAGCTTTAGAAAAAATACTTCCAATGCAAAGAGAAGATTTTGTTGGAATATATGAAGCTATGGAAGGAAAACCAGTTACAATAAGATTCCTTGATCCACCACTTCATGAGTTCTTACCACAAGAAGAAGAAGATATAAAAGCGCTTGCTAAAGAAATGGGAGTAAGCTTTGAACAACTTAAAAACAAAGTAGCTTCTTTACATGAATTTAACCCTATGATGGGACACAGAGGATGTCGTCTTGCAGTATCTTATCCTGAAATAGCAGAAATGCAAACACAAGCTGTAATAGAAGCTGCGCTTGATATAAATAAGAGATTAGGATTAAATATAGTTCCTGAAATAATGATTCCATTAGTTGGAGAAATTAAGGAATTAAAATATGTAAAAGATGTAGTAGTTGAAACTGCTGATAGAATAATAAAAGAAGCAGGAGTTACTTTAGAGTATAAAGTAGGTACTATGATAGAAATACCAAGAGCTGCATTAACAGCAGATGAAATAGCTAAAGAAGCTGAATTCTTCTCTTTTGGAACAAATGATTTAACTCAAATGACATTTGGTTTCTCAAGAGATGATGCTGGTAATTTCTTAAATGATTACTATGAAAAGAAAATATATGAATCTGATCCATTTGCTAGACTTGACCAAAATGGTGTTGGTAAATTAGTTAAAATGGCAGCAGAACTTGGAAAGAGCACAAGACCTGATATTAAACTTGGAATATGTGGAGAACATGGTGGAGATCCATCATCAGTTGAATTCTGTCATAATGCAGGATTAAACTATGTATCATGCTCACCATTTAGAGTTCCAGTTGCAAGACTTGCTGCAGCACAAGCTCAATTAAAAAATAAAAGATAGTATAAAATAGGCACTAGTATAAACTAGTGCCTATATTTTTTCGTTAAACTTAGTTTCAATATGATCTTTAAATCCTTTTACAAATAGTATTTGAAGATCATCTCTTTTAACTGATGCTTTTAAAAGATTAAAAAAACTGTACTTATTACATCTTTTTATGTTATTATAATAATCCTTAGATAATTTCCAATATTTTTGTGGGAAAGAAAGATAAGATAAAATATATTTGTAATCATCAATATTTAGAGAATTTTGTTTTTCATAAGTATTAAGAAGATTAATGGTAAATTCTAGATTCCAATTTGTACCGTTTCTTTTTAAAAATCTTCTAAAAAAATAGGATAAATCATGAGCTACAAAATCTAATCTACATTTATCAAAATCTATAACATTAACTTTGTTGTTATTATCGATTATTATATTTTTATTTACATAATCTAAATGACATAAAGACCTAGTTAAATTCAAATTATTTATAGATGAGGATATGTTCATAGATGATTTTGCGAGAAAAAGATTTTTCTCAAAATTATCTAAAAAGAATTCTGAATATTTATCTTTATAATATTGTGCTTGATTATAACTCTCTAAAAGATTAAAAAAATGCTTTGTCATGGATTTATATAAACTATCATGATTTTCTAATAATTTACTTTCGCTTATTGGTATAAAATCTTTTGAAACTCTATGCATTTTACCTAAATTATCAATTGATTTTATTACATGGTTTAAGTTATCATAATCACATTTTTCACCATCAACCCAGTAAGTTAAAATAAATAGCATATCATTATATTCTGCATACCGCAGACCATTTTTGGATGGTAGAAATTTAGGAACCAAAATATTACATCTATAAAGCCACTCAAGGGCAGAGTAGATAAATAAAAGTTCCTCCTTATTAAAATAAACTTTTTTTAAACAGTAATATTTACCTGAATTATTTATTTTATAAACTGCTCTTTGTTTAATTGTATTTTTAAATTTAACTTGAGTAACTTCACTATTATCTAAGTGGAAAAGCGGCAAAACGTTTGTTTGAATATTTTCTTCACTAAATATAGAATCTGATTTTGTCATAAAAACACTCCTTAATGGCAATGATAGAATAATATTATATTATTAATATAAGATATTATTAATAATATAATATTATTCTAAAAAAAAGGAGTTTTCGTTATTATATAGAATAAATACATAGGTGATGATATGGATATTAGAGAAAAAATAGAGAGAAATGAAAATATAATTTTAATGCCCTATGCCTCCTTATCGAGTTTTAGTCGTGGCAGAGATAAAGAAGAAAAAGAAGATGATATAAGAACTTGTTTTATGGTTGACCGAGATAGAATAATACATAGTAAATCTTTTAGAAGGTTAAAACATAAGACTCAAGTTTATATAAGAACCTATGGGGACCATTACAGAACAAGATTAACTCATACTCTAGAGGTTAATCAGATAGCTAAGACCATTGGTAAGGGTATTGGTCTAAATGAAGATTTAATCGAAGCTATAGCATTAGGACATGATATAGGACATGTTGCATTTGCACATAATGGTGAAGAGGTTTTAAATAAACTTCTTCCAAATGGGTTCAAGCATAATGAAAATAGTGTAAGAGTTTTAAAAAAATTAGAAAACCAAGGACAGGGATTAAACCTTACATTTGAGGTTTTAGATGGTATAATGCATCATAGTGGTTTTTCAAAATATACTAAAAAAGCACTTACTTTAGAGGGACAAGTAGTAAGATATAGTGACAAGATAGCTTATGTAAATCATGATATAGATGACTCAATAAGGGCGGGTTTATTAGAAGAAAAAGATCTCCCTAAAGAATATATTGATATTATTGGTGATAGTCATGGCAAGCGAATTGATAATTTAGTTAAAGATTGTATATATTCTTCTTTAATAAATATTCAAAGTAGCATAATAGAAATAACTTTATCAGATGAAATGGAAATGGCATTAAATGGACTTAGAAGCTTTATGTTTGAAAATGTATATAATGGGGAAATATTAAAGGAAGAAAGAGAAAAGGCAAAATTTGTATTAGAACAAGTATTTTCATATTTTATGAAAAATCCAAACAAAATGCCGGAATTTTATCAAAATATAGTAAATAAAGAAGGACTATATCAAGGCGTATCAGACTATATTTCAGGTATGAGTGATGACTATTGTTTATTATTATTTAATAAAATATTTATCCCCAAAATAGTAGTATATTAATTATTTACTTTATGGGTATAATAAGCTTGAAAATGAAATGTGAGTAATATAAAAAATATATATAAAAAAAGAGGAAAAAAGAAAAATTTGTCGAATATATTCTTGTTTGTGAATTTTATATATTAATAAGAAGGTGGAAAAATATTTGAAAATATCTGAAGATATTATTGAAAAAATAAAAGTGGAGAATGATATTGTTGACGTAATATCAGCAGATGTAAAGCTTAAAAGATCTGGAAATAATTATTTTGGACTTTGTCCAT
>JBGUER010000178.1:0-5637 GCA_041821285.1 Clostridiaceae bacterium | reverse complement strand
CCGCGATAGCTCAACGGTAGAGCATTCGGCTGTTAACCGAAGGGTTGAAGGTTCAAATCCTTTTCGCGGAGCCATTTTTTTATTGTTTTTTAATATTTACTCCATTAGAAACTAGGACGATGTCACCATTTACATCAGTTCTATAGATAATGGAGTTTGTTTTTTTTATTCTACTTATTACATCATCTGATGGATGATTATATGTATTATTTTCACCACAACAAATAATACATATATCTGGGTCAACTAGATTCAAAAAATTTTCTGTAGAAGAAGTATTGCTGCCGTGATGACCTAGTTTTATTACATTAGATTGAATATTGTAGCCTGAATTTATAATATCATTTTCTATTTCTTCTTCAGCATCACCCATTAAAAGAAAAGATGTTTTATTATAAGTAAGTTTTATAACTATTGAGTAATTATTTATATTATCATATAAATCTTTTCCTGGAGATAAAATTTCAATATATGCCTTTTTACCAAAGGAGATTTTTTTATAGCTTTTACACTTGGTAATATGTATATTATTTTTTTTTGCTGAACTTGTAAGACTTGTGAAAGCATCAGAGTCTACTGTTATATATGGAGCATATATTTTATTTATATTAAGTTTGTTTATTATTAAACTCGCATTTCCTATATGATCATCATGAGGATGAGTTAAAATTAAATAGTTTATATTGGATATATCCTGTTTTTTTAAATAGGATATTGTTTTATTGTAGCTTTCAAGGGGACCGGTATCAATTAACATATTTTTTCCATTTAATGAAACTAAAATACAGTCACCCTCTCCTACATCAATAAAATGGACATATAAATTGTTATTTGATTTATTGCAACTTGTTAATATTATGCATAAAATTATTAATATTAAATATTTTTTTTTCATATAAGCTCCTTAATTTATTATTATAAGTTTAGACAATATATATATTTTTAAACTTTGAAATTTATTGGATTTTACATTATAAATATATATCTTGAAACAAATTAGCTAGAAATGTATAATGATAATAGATATTTTACGGGAGAGGATGATTAGATGTTAGCGTTAAAATCGATATATAATTATACAATCATAATATTTTATATGATAGGTGCAAATTTTAAACGGTTAAAATTAGAGAGATTAAGAAAGCAGGGACAAATAGAACAGGCAAATGAATATTTAAATAAAAATGTTCTTAAATGGTCTAATTTTTTAATAAAATTATTGAAAATTAACATTGAAATGCAAGGAATGGAAAATATACCCGATGAAACCTTTTTATTAGTGTCAAATCACCAAAGTGATTTTGATATTCCAATAGTAATGAGTTCTTTAAATAAAACGCTAGGTTTTGTTGCAAAAAAAGAAATGGAGAGCATACCATTTATAAGTTATTGGATGAAACAAATAGAATGTATATTTATGGATAGATCTGATATTAGAAAAGCTGTTAAATCTATTAATGAAGGTGTAGATAAATTAAAAAATGGCAAATCAATGTCTATATTTCCAGAGGGGACAAGAAGTCGTGGAGATAAAATGGGTGAGTTTAAAAAAGGAAGCTTAAAATTAGCAATGAAATCAAATGTTCCAATATTACCTTTAAGTATAGATGGTAGCTATAAAATCATGGAGAGCAATCATGGATGGATGCTTAAATCTTCTGTAAATGTAAAAGTTAAAATAATGGAACCTATATATATGGATAATCTTAATAAGGAAGATAAAAATAATATAGCAGAGATAGTAAAAGAAATAATATACAAAAATAAATAAAAAATAAAAAAATTGAGATAAAACTCAATTTTTTTTATAAAAAGTATTGCATAAATATTAATTTTTATGTATAATAATAAACAAGTAGAAAAGAGATAAAAATTCAGGGGGTAATTAAATGAAAAAAATATTAGCAATATTAATAACGGTGTCAATACTAGCGGTAGGATTAGTTGGTTGTGGGAAAAGTGATGAAAGCGTGAATTCATTAGATAGAGTAAAAGATGCAGGTAAAATCACAATAGGATTAGAAGATACGTATCCTCCAATGGAATATCATGATGAAGATAGCAATGAATTAATGGGTTTTGATATAGACCTTGGGAATGAAATTGCAAGTAAGCTTGGAGTTGAAGCTGATTTTATTAGTACTGATTTTAATGGAATATCTGAATCTTTAAAAGCTTCTAAATTTGATATTGTTATTTCATGTTTAAGTATTACAGATAAAAGAAAAAAAACAATAAATTTTTCAGATTCTTATTTAAATGGTGGACAAATAGTTGTAGTTAAAGCTGGTTCAGATATTAAAACAGTATCTGATTTAAATAGTAAAATTTTAGCTTGTCAATTAGGATCAACTGGTGAAAAAGCAGCAAATACAGTTGAAGGAACTAAGGAAGTTAAGTCTTATAATACAATAACAGATGCGTTTAATGATTTAAATATAGGAAGAGTAGATGCAGTTGTTGTAGATGTATTTGTAGCATCATATTATCTAACTGAATTAAGTGATCAATATACAGTTTTAGATGAAGAATTAACAGAAGAGCCTGTAGGAGTAGGATTTAATAAAAACGACCCAGAACTTCAAGAGGCTGTACAAACTGCTTTAGATGAACTTTTAGAAGATGGTACAATGTCCACTTTATCTGTTAAATGGTTTGGAAAAGACTATTACGCAAAATAATTTATATACCCTTGGGAAAACCAAGGGTATATAAAATTTTTTATAAGGAGGATTTGATATGGATTTAAATTATTTAATAAAAATATTTCCTCTACTTTTAAAAGGTAGTATAAAAACACTAGAACTTACTATTATATCAGTAGGATTTGGTACACTTATTGGAATATTTATAGCGTTAATTAAGATTCAAAATAATAAAATATTATATTTTATTGGATATTTATATACATGGTTATTTAGAGGTACACCACTTTTACTTCAAATTATATTTATATATTTTGGTGTTCCGTCATTATCAAATAATTCTATAATTTTGACACCAACTCAAGGTGCATTAATAGCATTAAGTTTAAATTCAGGTGCTTATATGGCAGAGATAATAAGGGGAGGAATATTAGCAGTAGATAAGGGTCAGTTTGAAGCTTCTAAAGCTTTAGGATTTACTTATCTTCAAACTATGCGGAAAGTAATATTACCTCAGACATTTAAGATGATATTGCCTGCTTTTAGTAATGAATTTATTACTTTATTGAAAGATACTTCTTTAGTTTCGACTATAGCTATGGTTGAGATAATGAGGACAGCACAAGTTATGTATGCAGCTTCTTGGAGTGCAGAGCCATATATTGGGGCGGCCATTGTTTATTTAATATTGACTAGTGTATTCACTACAATGTTTGGGAAATTTGAAAAGATGGCAGCAAAATATTAGGGGGGATGATCTTATGTATATGATAGAAGCTAAGGGAATAACAAAGAGATTTCATGACTTAACTGTTTTTGAAAATATAAATGTAAATGTAGAAAAAGGAGAGGTCTTAGCAATAATCGGACCATCGGGCTCTGGGAAAAGTACCTTTTTAAGATGTTTAAATAATTTAGAAACCATAAATGATGGTGAAATATATATAGAAGATGAATTGTTAGATGTGAAAAATAAAAAGGCAATAAGAAATATAACTACTAAGATGGGGATGGTTTTTCAAGGTTTTAATTTATTTCCTCATATGACCGTTTTGGAAAATGTTATGGCAGCTCCAATAACTGTTAAAAAGGAAGATAAAGCTATTGTAAAAGAAAGAGCTTTAAAATTAATAGATAAAGTAGGACTTTCAGATAAAGCCTCAGTTTATCCTTCAAAATTATCAGGGGGACAAAAACAAAGGGTAGCTATAGCTAGAGCACTAGCTATGGAACCAGACATTATGCTATTTGATGAGCCTACATCGGCTCTTGACCCAGAACTTGTAGGAGAAGTATTAACTGTTATGAAATCTTTAGCAAAAGAAGGAATGACTATGGTAGTTGTAACTCATGAAATGAGTTTTGCAAAAGATGTTGCTGATAAAGTTATATTTATGGATGGTGGTAAAATAGCTGAAGAAGGTCCACCTAGTGTTATATTTGAAAATCCTAAAATGGAAAGAACAAAATTATTTTTAAATAAAGTATTAAGTTAATTTAAGGGGTGGTATAAATGAAAGAAAAAGTTATATTAGCATATTCAGGTGGATTAGATACATCGATTATTATTCCATATTTAATGGAAAATTACGATTTTGAAGTTATAGCAGCATGCATAAATGTAGGACAAGATGATGATATGAAGGAAGTACGAGAAAAGGCATTAAAAACAGGTGCTTCTAAAATCTATATAGAGAATATGGCAGATGATTTAGCAGAAAACTATTTATATCCAGCAATTAAAGTTGGTGGACTTTATGAAAATAAGTATTTTATGGGAACATCTCTAGCAAGACCTTCAATGAGTAAAAGATTAGTTGAAATAGCTCACAAAGAGGGAGCAAAATATATATGTCATGGATGTACTGGAAAAGGAAATGATCAAGTTAGATTTGAAGTTGGAATAGCATGTTTTGACCCTACTATAAAAATAATAGCTCCATGGAGAACATGGGATATAAAATCAAGAGAGGATGCTATTGATTACGCAGAAGCTCGTGGAATTGATATTCCAGTTACAAAAGCAAAAATATATTCAAGAGATAAAAATATTTGGCATACAAGTCATGAAGGTGGAGATTTAGAAAATCCGAGTAATGCACCAAAGGATGATTTATATCTTATGGTAACTCCTCCAGAAAAGGCTCCTGATAAACCAACATATATAGATATATATTTTGAAAAAGGCGAAGCTAAAAAATTAAATGGAAAAGAGTTAACACCACTTGAAATGGTTACTGCACTAAATAAACTTGGTGGAGAAAATGGTATCGGTATAGCTGATATGGTAGAAGATAGATTAGTTGGAATGAAATCTCGTGGGATCTATGAAACACCAGGTGGAACAATATTATTTTATGCTCATGAAGAATTAGAAAGATTGACTATAGATAAGGATACTTTTCAATACAAAATATTAGTTGCTCAAAAATATGCACAATTAATTTATGATGGACTTTATTTCACAACACTTAGAAAATCTATACAAGCATTTGTAGATACAACTCAGGAAAATGTAACAGGAAATGTTAAATTAAAACTTTACAAAGGTAATATGATAAATGCTGGAACATCTTCAGATTATGCTTTATTTGATGAAGGTATAGCTTCATTTGGTGCAAGTGATTTATACAGTCAAAAGGATTCAGAAGGATTTATAAATTTATTTTCTCTTCCATGTAAAATAAAAGCTATGAAGAAGTTGGACTGCGAATGAAGCTATGGGGAGGGCGTTTTGAAGGCGCCGAAAATAAACAAATGGAAGATTTTAATAGTTCATTAAGCTTTGACAAAAGATTATATAGTGAAGATATAAATGGAAGTATAGCTCATGTTAAAATGCTTGCAAAAGTAGGCATTTTAACTTTTGATGAAAGAGATAAAATATTAGATGGACTAAATGAAATTTTACAAGATATAGAAAATGGTATTTTAGTTATAGAGGGAGATTATGAAGATATTCATAGTTTTGTTGAGTTGAATCTTATTGAAA
>JBGUER010000177.1:0-5701 GCA_041821285.1 Clostridiaceae bacterium | reverse complement strand
ATACAAAACCAGCTATAATAGTTGTTATATTAGAATCTAGAATTGAAGACATTGCTCTATGAAAACCTGAATCTATAGAAGTTTTCATTGATTTTCCAGCTCTTAATTCTTCTTTTATTCTTTCGAATATAAGTACATTAGCATCGACTGCCATACCTATTGTTAGCAAAAATCCTGCTATACCAGATAAAGTAAGAACTGCACCTATTTTTGCAAAAGTTCCAAGAACTATTGTCATAAAAAATACTAAAGCTATATCTGCAATAACTCCCAGCATTCTATAAAATATAATCATGAAAATAAATATTAGTGCAATACCAATTAACCCAGCTTTTATACTTTGAGGCAAAGCTTCTTCACCAAGTTGCGCACTAACTAATTGAGCTGAAGCGGTTTCTAAAGTAACAGGAAGCGCACCTGCTTTGATTATAGATGCTTCACTTTGTGCTTCTTCTATAGTGTCTATTCCAGTTATTATAGCACTACCATCAGTTATTTGTTGATTTACTGTAGGATTTGAAACCATATCTTCATCCATGTAAATAGATATTTGCTTGCCTATGAATTCTTCTGTAGCATCAGAAAATTTTACTGCTCCATCTGGATTTAATTCAAGTCCTATTGTAGGCTCTCCAGTTTGACCTAAATATGCATTAGCATCCTTTACATCTGAACCTTCTAGAATAACGTTTCCATCTGGATCTCTGAATGTAAGTTTTCCTGTTTTTGCTATTTCCTCTACAACTTTTTTAGTATCATACTCTCCAGGGATTTCTATTCTTATTCTTTTAGCTCCTTCTTGAGTAATTACTGTTTCTCCAACACCTAATTTGTTTATTCTTAAATTTAGTAGTTCTATAGTTCTATCAATAGTATCTTGATCTACATCTTCGTCTTGAATTTCCTCTAGAACAGAAACTCCTCCTTTTAAATCAAGTCCTTTATTAATTGATTCTCCAAAAGAACTAAAATGATATCCTGCTACTGTAAAACCTTTGGCTCCCCAAAAGGCTAAACCAGCTATTATCAAAACAGATATAACAAATAAAACTGTATTTTTTGTCTTCATACGTATCCCCCTTTGCATCTTCACAATGAAATAATTATATTACTTTATCTCATCTTAGTCAATATTAGGAAATTATATTCCTTAAATTTAAAGCATAAAGCAGTAACTCTAAGTTACTGCTTCAATTTAATTTTCACAGTTTAAATTTGCTACAGTACAGGATGTCTTACAAGCTGATTGACATGAATTTGCGCATTCTTTACATCCAGGTTTTTTTAAACTATCTTTTATATTTGCCTTATTTATAACTTTTATATGTTTCATTGTATCCCTCCATTTCATTATGCTAAGTAAAATTATATCACATAATACGGTTTTTTCAAATTTTTTCTATAGATTTATTCCTACCATTCCGCTTAATATTCCTACAAGCGCTGCTAATATTATCCTAAATACATTGCTTACATCTAGCATCTCACTACCACCTAAAATCAATGATATCAAATACAAAACAAACATATATAAAACAGATAATGTAAGACCTATAAGCCAGCCTTTCTGGCCTTCTTTTCTTGACGCATAAACTGCACCAAATAAAATACTAATAGAAGATATAATAACATAAAGTATAGAAATTAGTTTATCAGGTATTAAGCAGTAGTCCATAACAATAGATATCATTACAATAGATATAAGAGTTATAATTATTGCTCCTAATAATCCTTGAATTGTATTTTTAACAATGCTTTTATTCACCATAAAACACCTCCTATCTATTAATATTCAGATTTGAGGTGTTTTATGTTGTTTATTTTACTTCTTTTACTTCTTTTACTTCTACTTCACTTGCATCAGATTTCTTATTAACTACAGCTATTCCATTTTTATTTAATTTTATTTTTGCATTATTAGGACCTGTCTGTAATATAATATAATCATCTTGAATATTAACAATTTTACCGATTATTCCACCCTTACTAACTACTTCATCATTAACCGCAATTTCACTTAACATTGATTGAAATTTTTTCTTTCTTTTTCTTTCTGGTAAAAAAATGATAAAATAAAGTAAAGCAAACATTCCTACTATGTATACTATTGATAAAGTACCAGAACTAGTAGCTCCTGCTAAAATATTCACCATATGTAACCCTCCTTTAAAGTTGTTTAGTCTATTCTTATTTTAATCTCTTTTACTCCATTGTTCAAGTTTAATTTTTTTAAATTCTTCAAAATCATCATTGTCAATAGAATTTCTTATTTCTTCCATCAAATTATTATAAAAATACAAATTATGTAAAACGCATAATCTTAATGCTAATATTTCTTTTGCTTTAAACAAATGCCTAATATATGCTCTTGAATAATTTCTACATGTTGGACAATTACACTGTTCATCTATAGGCAAACTATCTTTTTCAAATTTAGCATTAAGTAAATTTATTGTACCTTTACTTGTAAATAAATGTGCATGTCTTCCATTTCTAGCTGGCATAACACAATCAAAGAAATCTACGCCTCTAGATACAGCCTCTAATATATTTTCAGGAGTACCAACTCCCATTAAGTATATTGGTTTATCCTGTGGAAGGTGAGGAACAACACTATCTATCACCCTATACATTTCTTCTTTAGATTCCCCAACTGCAAGCCCACCAATAGCATACCCATCTAAATCCAATTTAGAAATAGTCTTGGCATGTTCTATTCTAATATCATCATAAGTACCACCTTGATTTATTCCAAATAACATTTGATTTTTGTTTATAGTATCTGGAAGTGAATTTAATCTATCCATTTCAATTTTACATCTTTCAAGCCATCTAGTTGTTCTCTCAACAGAATCTTCAACATAAGGTTTTTTAGCTGGATTTTCAACACATTCATCAAATGCCATAGCTATAGTAGACCCTAAATTACTTTGAATTTGCATACTTTCTTCAGGCCCCATAAATATCTTTCTTCCATCTATATGGGATCTGAAATATACTCCTTCTTCTTTTATTTTCCTCATCTTTGATAAAGAAAATACTTGAAATCCGCCTGAATCTGTTAAAATCGGTCTATCCCAATTCATGAATTTATGTAGTCCGCCTAATTCTCTTATTACTTTATCCCCTGGTCTTAAATGAAGATGATAGGTGTTTGAAAGTTCAACTTGGCATCCTATATCCTTTAAATCCATTGAAGATACTCCACCTTTTATAGCAGCTAAAGTACCAACATTCATAAAAACAGGAGTTTGAATCGTGCCATGAACAGTTGTAAGTTCTCCTCTTCTTACCTTACCTGACTTTTTTATTAATTTATACATAAATATCTCCTTTGTGCATTCATTATTTTATAAGCATAGCATCTCCAAAGCTAAAAAATCTATAATTTTCTTCAGTAGCAATCTTATATGCATTCATTATAAATTCTCTATCCGAAAAAGCACTAACTAGCATCAAAAGTGTAGACTCAGGAAGATGAAAATTCGTTATTAGCAAATCTAATATTTCAAATTTATATCCAGGATATATAAATATATCCGTCCAACCAGACGATGCTTTAACCCGTCCATTACAGCCTATAGTTTCTAAAGTTCTACAAGACGTAGTACCAACCGCTATTACCTTTTTCCCATTTTCTTTAGTTTTATTTATCAAATCAGCATTTTCTTCATCTAAAACATAATATTCAGTATGCATCTTATGCTCTTCTATATTTTCAACTTTTACAGGTCTAAAAGTTCCAAGCCCTACATGAAGTGTTACATATGCTATTTTAACTCCTTTATCTTGAAGTTTTTTTATTAAATCATTTGTAAAATGAAGTCCTGCAGTAGGAGCCGCAGAGGAACCTTCTTCTTTAGAATAAACCGTTTGATACCTTTCCTTATCTTCTAATTTTTCTTTTATATATGGAGGAAGTGGCATTTGTCCAAGGTCATCTAATATTTCTTCGAATATGCCCTCATATATAAATTTCACTATTCTTTTTCCATCATCTATTATATCTAAAATTTCAGCTTTTAATTTTCCATCTCCAAATATGAATACATTTCCTATTTTAGCTCTTTTACCCGGCTTAACTAATGTCTCCCATGTATCTTTATCAATTCTTTTCAATAGTAAAAATTCCATTTTCCCATTGGTTTCTTCTTTTATTCCAAAAAGCCTAGCTGGAATAACACGAGTATTATTTAAAACCAGACAATCACCTTCATCAATATAATCAATTATATCTTTAAATACTTTATGCTGAATTTCTCTTGTTTTCCTATCTAGCACCATAAGCTTTGAGCTGCTTCTATCTTTTAACGGAGTCTGTGCTATTAATTCTTCTCTCAAATAATAATTAAAATCTTCTAGTTTCATTTCTTATCTCCTTTGTTTATATTTCATTATCATCTTTTTTCTTTAACGTGAGAAAAAGCTTTATCTGTTGCCATACGTCCTCTTGGGGTCCTTAACACAAAGCCTTCTTTAATTAAAAATGGTTCATAAACATCTTCTATAGTTCCAAGTTCTTCTCCAATAAAATAAGCTAAAGTTTCTATTCCTACAGGTCCTCCTTTGAAATTCACAACAAGTGCATTTAAAATATTATTATCTATTTTATCTAATCCTTTAGTATCAATATCCAATAATTTTAAAGTCTCTTGACAAACAATTTCATTTATTATGCCATCACTTTTAACTTCAGCATAATCTCTTGTCCTTTTCAAAAGTCTATTAGCAATTCTTGGTGTTCCCCTTGAACTTGACGCTATAATAGATGCTGATTTTAAATCAATACCTATGTTTAATATTTTAGAAGACCTTATTACTATATTAGAAAGTTCTTCATTATTGTAATATTCCATAGGGCTTAAAACTCCAAACCTATCTCTAAGTGGAGAGGTTAATAAACCTATCCGAGTAGTTGCACCTATCAATGTAAATTTAGGCAAATCTAACCGTATAGATTTAGAAGAAGGACCTTTCCCTATAACTATATCCAAAGAAAAATCTTCCATAGCAGGATATAATATTTCTTCTACCGCTCGATTTAATCTATGTATTTCATCAATAAATAAAACATCATTATCAGTTAAAGATGCTAATATTGCTGCTAAATCCCCAGACCTTTCGATGGCAGGTCCTGATGTGATTTTTAAGCTTCCTCCCATTTCTTTAGCTATAATATTGGCCAATGTAGTTTTACCAAGGCCTGGAGGGCCATACAATAGAACATGATCTAAAGTTTCCTTTCTTCTTTTAGCAGCTTCAATGAATATACCTAATTTTTCTTTTAGCTTTTCTTGACCTACATAATCATTTAAATTATTAGGTCTTAAGCTTTGTTCAATATTATTATCCTCTACTGATAGTTCAGAAGATATAAACCTATCATCCATTTTATCTACCTACTTCATCAAATATTTTAAACTTGCTTTAATAGCATCTTCTATTCTAACATTCTTGTCCACATTTTTGCTAGCTTTTTTACTTTCACTTTCTGAATACCCAAGAGACATAAGTGCTTCTATAATTTCTCTTTCAACATCCTCAAATCCCTCTATATCATTATTATCATTTTCTATATTAAATTTATCCTTTAATTCTAGCAATATTCTTTTAGCAGTTTTTGCACCTATTCCTTGTGCTTTTACTAGAATTTTCACATCTTCATTTACTATTATCTTTTTAATTCCCTGAGGGCTGGACA
>JBGUER010000176.1:0-5737 GCA_041821285.1 Clostridiaceae bacterium | reverse complement strand
AGTCTAGGACTAGTAGAAGAAAAAATGATAAGTTTTTCGTCTTCTTTTATTAATATACTTATGGAATCAAATAGAGAAGTTCAAGTTGCTATTAATAATAAAAATAAAGAAGTTTTTCAACTTAAGGACAAAAAAGATTTTAATGACCTTTTATATTATTTAATAAAAAATAAAAGTGAAGGTGAAAAAAGCTTTCGTGATTTTTTAAATGAATATAAAGATATAGAGGCATTAGATGAAATAGATATATTTTCTGTTAATTTAGATAAAGAGATGATTGAGTTTTTAATGAAACACACAAAATATTGTAAAATAAATTTTTTCTATCTAATAAAAATATTTGAAGAGAATATAATAGAAAATGAAAGATTATCGATTGTAAAAGTAAATTAATAATTATAGTGAAAATAAGGTAGGAGTTTTATGGAAGGTAAAAAAAATCATATATTATTTATTACAGTTATTTTATTGAATGTATATTTTATAATATATGCTACAAAAATAGGATTAAACATAGTTGGATTTGATTATATATATTTTAATATTATTTTGATTTTTAGTATAATATTTATCTTATTTTATTATCATTTCTTGTCAAAAGATAGGTATAGGTTTATTTTAGATATAATACTTATAACTTCTTTGATATTTTTTGCATATATAAGAGGGGATATAAATATTAAGATGATAGTAGATTCTATTATTAGAATAAATTATCTTTCTATAAACAATAAGCCTATCAAATTTTCAGATATAAGATTTATATTAACTATAATAATTCCTAGTATAATATATTTGTCTTATAATCTTTATTTGAAGGGGATTAATAATGTTATTCTTATTATAACTACATTTTTTTATGGATTCCTTTATTATTCAAATTTGAAAACGAATATTATATATTTGTTTCCTGTATTTGTATTTATTCTAATTTTAACTTTTAGTATAAATAGTCTACTTAAAAATATAAATAAATTTAAAAATCAAAATTTACATTTGAATGTGTATTATTTTAGATTTATTTCAATTTTTATTATTGTATCATTAGCATTTCCATATTTTTTAAATAAATATTCTTATCCAGAAAAAGATAGATTTAGCTATTATGTATCTAAAATACAAAGTTTTATAGATGGACCTAGTCCTGATATAAAGGATGTTTACGATATATCAAAATCAGGGTATACAAAGGATAATGGCAAATTAGGAGGACCGGTGATTTTAGATGATGGTAAGGCTTTTCTAGTAAAATCATACGGAACGTGTTATTTAAGGGGTAGTGCATATGATACTTATAATGATAGTGCATGGACTAGCAGTGAGAAGGAATTAGTTGATTTAAAGGAAATGGATCTAAGCTTAAATAAATTTATTTATAGAAAAGAAACATTAACTATAACGCCTAAAATGTTTAATACATCTACTTTATTTTCTCCTTTATTAACGTATAATATAGATGCTAACAAGGAAAAAGTATTTCAAAATAATTATAATATATTTGTGAACAGTTATGTTAATACGAAATCTTATAAAGTAGATTATTATATAAGTAAAAATAATATAGATTTGTTTAATAATATAGAACAGTACCAAGAATATTTAGATAATTATGGAAAGTATAATTATTATAACGGAAAAAGTAATAATTATTTACAAATTCCATTTAATATGGACCCAAAAGCTTTTAATATTTTATTTAGACTTTTAGCAGATTGTAATAATAATTTTGAAAAAGTTGAGAAGATAAAAAAATATTTAAATGAAAATTACGAATATAATTTAGATGTAGAAGAAATTGGTACAAGTGAGGATTTGTTCAATAAATTCTTTACAGAAGATAAAGAAGGTTATTGTGTTTATTTTGCTACAGCTACCACTATCCTTTGTAGAATGGCTGGAATCCCTGCCAGATATGTAGAAGGATTTAGGGTAGATGGTGAAAAAAACAAAAAAGGAGAATATGTAGTTTTAAATAGCGACGCACATGCGTGGACTGAAGTTAAGCTTTTTGGCGACAATGAATTTTGGACAATTGTTGATTCTGTTCCTGGAAATATAGTAAATGAGGAAACTAATGAGGAAGTAAGTAAAAATAAGAATGATAATAATATAATTGTAAGTAATGAAGCTGAAAAAAATAATACTGGAATTAAGGAAAAAAATATTAAAGTTAAAAAAGAATGTTCAAGGAATTTGCTTATAATGTTTGTTTTATTAATAGGTATATATATTATAATAAAAACTATTTATAGTATGGTATATAAAGCTCGGTTATTAAAAAAGGATGGAAATATACTTTTGTATAAATATTATTTAAAAGTATTAAAATATGAAAAAATAGAGAAATTTAAAAATGAAACTGATTTAGAATATCTAAAAAAAATTCAAGATGAGCAGCTGAAAGATAAAATGGATATATTAATTAATGCTGTGAACAAAGAATATTATGGTAAAAGAATAGAATGTTTAGATAAAAATAATTTTATTGAATTTATTAATAAATATGCAAAGAAAAATGGTATTATAAAGTATTACATATTTAAGTTCTTTATTTATTAAACTTAATATGATAGAATGAATAGGCAGTTTTGCGGGTATGGCGAAATTGGCAGACGCGCTAGCTTCAGGTGCTAGTGGGAGACCGTGCAGGTTCAAATCCTGTTACCCGCACCAAAATAATATCTGCAGTAATATTAGGAGGACGTATGGGTGTAAAATTAGTTTGTTTAGATTTAGATGGTACTTTGTTAAATGATGATAAAACAATGTCTGAAAATAATATTAAAACTTTAAAAGAAATAAAAAATACAGGTATAAAAATAGCTATTTCCACAGGTAGACCTTATATTAACGCTAGTTATTTTGGGTCTTTAATAGGAGATGAAGTATCTATTATTTCATCAAATGGGGCATATCTTAGGGAAAAAGAAAAAGATATACTTTTAAATAAAGAATCACTTAGTTTGGAAAGTGTAATATCTGTAACTAATATAATAAAAAAATATGGATTCACTCCTCAATTTCATACAAGAAATTCTGTTTTTACTGAAAAATTAGAGTATTCATCATATTTCTTAAAAGCTATGAATACCATATTACCAAAAGAGTTTTGGATAAATATAGTTATGGTGGACAACTGGAATAACTATACCAAAGATTATAATGATGAATTTATAAAATCTATATTTATACATGAAGATATTGATCTAGTGGAGAAAATTAAGGAAGAACTTTTAAGAATACCTTCATTAAATGTTACATCTTCCCTTCCAACTAATATAGAGATAAATGAAAAAGGAGTTTCAAAGGGCAAAACTGTATTGAAATTAGCTAATTATTTTGGAATTTCTAAAGATGAAATATTATGCATGGGGGACAATAAAAATGATATATCTATGCTATCTATTTGTGGGACTCCTATTGCCATGGGAAATGCAGGAAAAGAAATCAAAGATATAGCAAAATATGTTACTAAATCAAATAATGAAGATGGGGTAGCTCATGCTTTAAAAAAATATATATTGAAAGGATAGTGTTAAAAATTATGAATTTAAATATAGTTTTATTTGAACCTGAAATACCTCAAAATACAGGGAATATAGCAAGAACTTGCGTACTTACAAATAGTAAACTTCATTTAATAAAGCCATTGGGTTTTAAATTAGAAGATAAGTATTTAAAAAGAGCGGGATTAGATTATTGGAAATATTTAGATTTGTCCATTTATGATTCATATGAGGAACTTAGAGATAAATATAAAGATGCTAATTTTTATTTTTCTACAACTCATGCCAATAAATTTTATAGTGACGTTAAATATGGAAAAGATGATTTTATTGTATTTGGAAAAGAAACAGCAGGACTTCCAGATTATATAAAAGATAAGGAAAAGGATAATTTAATAAGAGTACCTATGATTAAATCGTCAACAAGATCACTTAATTTATCTAATACCGTTTCAATAATAGCTTATGAAGCTTTGAGGCAAATAGAATTTCCATTTATGAAGTGATAAAAAGGCATAGTTTTATTTTAAAAAATATTGGTAATACTGGATTTGTAATAGATAGACAAGCTAATTAAATAAACTAATTTACAAAAGAAATAAAAACATTGAAAATTAATAAAATGAGCCGTATAATATACATACGGAAAAAGGCGAAAAGTATATACAGAAATAAATTAGTTTAAACTAATTTATATATATTATTAGGAGGGGAAAGTATATGAAAAGAAAAAGACTAATAGCGTTAACTGCAGTTTTAGCATTATCTATATCTATGTTTGCAGGTTGTGGAAGTTCCGACACTAAAGATTCAAAGGATGCAAAAGAGAAAGGTTATGAAATAGCACTAATAACCGATAAAGGAAACATTGATGACAAGTCATTTAATCAAGGAGCCTGGGAAGGTGTAATCAAATTCGCAGAAGAAAATGATATTACTAATAAGTATTATAAACCAGAAGAAGCTTCAGATGCAGGTTATTATGCACAGATAGAGCTTGCTATTACAGGTGGAGCTAAGGTTGTAGTAACACCAGGTTTTCTTTTTGAAGTTCCAGTTTATGAAGCTCAAACTAAATATCCTGATGTAAAATTCATTCTTTTAGATGGAGCACCTCATACAGCTGATTATTCAGCATTTGAAACAAAAGAAAATACAGCAAGTGTTAAATATGCTGAAGCACAATCTGGATATCTTGCAGGTTATGCAGCAGTTAAAGATGGTATGACTAAGCTTGGATTTATGGGTGGTATGGCAGTTCCTGCAGTTCAAGGATTTGGATATGGATATCTTCAAGGAGCAGAAGCAGCAGCTACTGAATTAGGTCTTGCAGATGGTGCAATATCTGTTACTTATCATTATACAGGAGACTTTGCAGAAACTGATACTAATAAAGCTACAGCAAAGACAATGTATCAAGAAGGTACAGAAGTAATATTTGCTTGTGGTGGTTCCGTTGGAAAAAGTGTAATGGCAGCAGCTGATGAAGCTGGTAAAAAAGTAATCGGCGTTGATGTTGACCAAAGATATGATAGTGAAACTGTTGTTACATCAGCTACTAAAGGACTTGGAGCTTCTGTTATATCTGTTTTAGATTCAATTTATAATACAGATAGTTGGGCAGATTTTGGGGGAAAAACTACAGTATTTAATGCAGCTAATGATGGAGTAGGTTTACCTACAGCTGTTATTGGAGATGAAAGTGCAGATGCATTTGATAGATTTACTTCATTTACTAAAGCAGACTATGAAGCAGTATATAAAACTCTTGCAGATGGTTCTGTTGATCCTGTTGGTACATTTGATGTTGCTGATTCAAATGGATATGCAAGTGATGAAGAACTTACAACAAATCTTAATCTTGCTAAAGTTAGTGTAAAAACAAGACAGTAACAAATAGTTTAATAATACAATAATATTCAGAATTATATTAGTGAATCTAAAAAGGGAAAAGCTTTATAGTTTTTCCCTTTGTTTACATTAATAACAATATTGTGGAGGTAAACATGGAGAACTATATTATAGAAATGCTTAACATAACAAAAGAATTTCCTGGAATTATAGCAAATGAAAATATTACTCTTAGATTAAAGAAAGGAGAAATTCATGCTCTCCTTGGAGAAAATGGTGCAGGTAAATCAACACTTATGAGTGTGCAATTTGGTCTTTATACAGCTGAAAAAGGTGAAATAAGAAAAAATGGTAAAGTTGTTAAAATAAACAATCCTAAA
>JBGUER010000175.1:0-5753 GCA_041821285.1 Clostridiaceae bacterium | reverse complement strand
TCTTTAAAAATCATTTGTAGTTTATTCATAAGACTATTATGAAACAAAGTTATAAAAAAAGAAACCCTAATTCCCCTCATGAATGAGGGGCTAGGGGAGTTGAGGTGTGCTTTGCACACTTTCTAGTTAATGATTCATAGTATTATTTAGAACCCAAAATAAGAGTTTATATATAAAAAAATTATAAAGGTTATATTGATAACTATGAAAGTATCTAATTGTTATATTTATTAAAATTATAATATTGATAAAATTAAATAAATATTATATGATAGAGTTTATGTTAGATATAAATTAGTTAAGAATTAGTTTGGAGAAAATAATGGATAAAATTAGAAAAGATAAAATATTTAGATATATACCAATTATACCATTTATCATTTTTTTAATATTGATGATACTACAATTTATCAATGTATTTGTATATTATGATGATTATGGATTTGCATCCTTAAGTTATAGTAATAGTATTGATGGAGTAAATGGGCTTCATTACAATTTACCTCAATTAATTAAATTTTTATATTTATATTACAGAGATTGGGGCGGACGTGTAATAAGTTTTGGTACAGAAGCATTATTGTTAAAAAATGGAGTTATTGTTATGCAGATAGCTATGGCTATTACTGTAACCTCAATTGTATACTTTTTATATAAAATAATAGAAATATATAAAGTAACTAATAAATGGTTTACATCGATTGCTATATGTAGCCTATATGGATTAATACATATAGCAATGTTAAGAGATTCATTTTATTGGTATACCTCATCAGTAATTTATGTTATGCCATTTATGCCTTATTTAATTGGAGTTTATTATTATGCAAATAACATTAATAAACAAATAATTAATAATAAAGAAAATGATGCAAATAAATGGGATGTAATAAAAAATATAATGATTGCATTTATAATATTTATCGCAGCTTTTTCTCAAGAACAAGTAGCAATATCATTAAGTTTTATGATTGTAGGTCTAGCCGTATTTAAATATATAAACCTTAAAAAATTTAATTTATGGGATATTGTCAATAGTATCTCAGTTTTGATTGGAACAATATTAGTAGTGTTTGCCCCTGGAAATACAAAAAGAATGGATGAACAAATAGATTTTTATAATTTACCATTAGTTTCTAGAACATTAAGTAATGTAGATTCAATTTTTAAAGAAGTTTTTGGTTATAAATTTATTTATATTATGACAGCATATGTATTAGCTTTAGCACTTATTAGTATTGTAATGATTATAAAAAAATATGGTATTAAATTAATCAATTTTATTTTTCTGATCATAAATACTTTATTATTTTTATTATTTGTATTTAAAGAAGAACCATTATACAATTTTTTGGAAAATAAGATTAGTAAAAATTTAATAATGTTATTTATATTCCTTTATTTTGTATTCATTGTAATTCAAATTACAATATACTATATAAAATCAAAGAAACAAATTATGCTTATTTTATTTTTTGCTTCCATTTGTACAATCTCTTCCATGGCCTTTATTCCATGTATTACAATAAGGTGTTATGTTCCATTTGTGATATTAAGTTTTGGAATAATTGTAGATTTGGCTACTACGTTTGTAGATAATGTAAAATATGGAATAATTGTAGGAGTTATAATGTTATTATTAATACTTCCATTTTCTTATAAAAATTATTCGGTTATATTAGATGGATATAAAATAAATAGTGAATTCAATATTAATAATGATAAAGAACTCAAAAAAGTAAGTGAAGATATTAAAAAGGGAACTCAAATAAAAAGTGTTGAATTGCATAAGTTAAATAATACAGTGTGTTCTAATGTAATGCAGTATGAAGAAGGATACGAATTTATAAAAGTATGGATGTGTGAATATTACGATATTCCTCAAGATATAGAATTTGTATGGATCGAATAATTAAAGTGATTATTCAGAACCCACTAAAGCGAAGTATTTTGCAAAGCAAAATCCTAGTTTTATAGCACATAAAATGCAATTTTCTTGCAGTTTATGTGCATCGTGTAGGGTAACTATGAAGGTATTGAATAGTTACTAAATAATTTAATTTAGTATGGAGGATAAAATGATACGATCAATCAATGTAAATGAAATTATAAGTAGCATCAAAGATATGTGTATTCAGGCAAATCATTATCTTTCAGAAGATATGGATCTTGCAATGAAAAATGCCACGAATAGAGAAGAATCTATTCTGGGAAAACAAATTTTAAATCAACTACAAGAAAATTTATCTATTGCAAAAAATGATATGATACCAATTTGCCAGGATACTGGAATGGCAATCATATTTATGGAAGTTGGTCAGGATGTTCATTTTGAAGGTGGAAATATTCAAGATGCAATAAATGAAGGTGTTAGACAAGGATATAGGGATGGATATTTAAGAAAATCGGTGGTTAAAGATCCTATTTATAGAGAAAATACAAATGATAATACACCTGCGGTCATTCATTATGATATTGTTTCGGGTAATGAAGTTAAAATTACAGTAGCACCAAAAGGATTTGGAAGCGAAAATATGAGTCGTGTATTTATGTTAAAACCATCAGATGGATTAGATGGTGTTAAAAATGCAGTTTTAAAAGCTGTTAAAGATGCCGGTCCAAATGCATGTCCTCCAATGGTAGTTGGTGTAGGGATAGGTGGGACTTTTGAAAAATGTGCATTGTTGGCTAAAAAGGCATTGACCAGAGAAGTTAATAAATCTTCGGAAATCGAATATGTTAAAGAATTAGAAGAAGAATTACTATTAAATATAAATAATTTAGGGATTGGACCAGGGGGATTAGGTGGTAAAATTACAGCATTGGCAGTGAATATTAATACATACCCTACACATATTGCTGGATTACCGTTAGCAGTAAATATATGCTGTCATGTCAATAGGCACGTAGTAAAAGTCATTTAAATTGTGGATAAAATTAAAAATAATAAAGAATAGTGTGATTAACTATAAATATTTAGTATCTAACTAATTATTGTAAAGGATGAATACCAAATGAAGTGAAATTGTATTTTTCCATTAGAAAGTTTGAATTTTATTTGTGAGTCACGTCATATTTACAATTACTAAATAATTAAGGTTAACATAGATTTACCATCAATTATATAATAAAATGATTTAAGCGGAGGCAAATATGGATAAATATATAAAAGCACCAATCAGTGATGAAGATGCTAAAAATTTAAGAGCTGGGGATTATGTATATATAACAGGAAAAATATATACAGCAAGAGATGCTGCACATAAAAGAATGTATGAGACATTAAAAGAAAAAAAATCACTTCCAATAGATGTGAAAAATAATATTATATATTATATGGGGCCATCTCCAGCAAGAGAAGGACGCCCAATAGGGTCAGCAGGACCAACAACA
The DNA here is from genome assembly GCA_041821285.1 of Clostridiaceae bacterium. Lineage (GTDB taxonomy): Bacteria > Bacillota > Clostridia > Clostridiales > Clostridiaceae > JAJBWD01. The sequence goes on along the minus strand of JBGUER010000175.1, from coordinate 2,360 downwards.
AGTAGCAGAATGGATAAATATACACCAGTATTATTAGATTTAGGACTAAAAGGAATGATAGGTAAAGGAAAAAGGCAAGATTTCGTAATAGAGGCAATTAAACGAAATAGTGCCGTATATTTTGCTGCAGTTGGCGGTGCAGGTGCACTTTTATCAAAAAAAATAATGAAATCAACTGTTATTGCATATGATGATTTAGGAACAGAAGCTATAAGAGAGTTAGAAGTTGAAAATTTCCCTGTAATAGTTGTTATAGATTCAGAGGGAAATAATTTGTATGAAGATGTTATAAAGTAATTTATAATAAATTTTAATAAAATTTGCGAAATAGGTATTCAATTATTATTAAAAAATTGTAGCTATTTAGTACTTTCATAGTTACCGCTACGCGATGCACATTAAATGCATAAAAATTTCATTTATGCACTACAAAACTCTGGTTTTGTTTATCAAAACACCTCACGTTTATGGCACTGAATAGTTAAAAAAAAATAAGCTAATATAAAGTATTGAAAATTATAAAAGCATAATATTAATGCAAATTTTTCTAATTATAAACCAATAATATAACTATGTTATACGCTTATAGCTATATTATTAATAAAAAAAATAGTTTAATTGACAATATAATTATAATGGATGGGATAAAAATGAAAAGAATTCTTTTAATGATATTTTCAAACATATTAGTTGTACCATATTGGTTTCTTAAAATATGTATTTATGGAAACAATGATAAATATTCAGAGGAAAAAAAGTATGCTTTGTTAAAGTATGCAGTAACAAGAGCTAATAAAGCTGGAAGAGTTATAGTTCAATCATACGGATTAGATAATTTACCACAAAAAAATGGGTATATTATGTTTCCAAATCATCAAGGTTTATATGATGTATTAGCATTTCTTGAATCTCATCCGAATCCATTTACGGTTGTAGTTAAAAAAGAAGTCGAAAACGTAATATTTTTAAAACAAATATTGATTGCGTTTAAAGCACAGGCAATAGATAGAAATGACTTAAGACAATCAATGAAAGTAATTAATCAAATGACAAAAGAAGTAATGCTGGGTAGAAATTATATTATCTTTCCAGAGGGAACGAGAAGCAAAAATAATTCATTATTAGATTTTAAGGGTGGTAGTTTTAAAAGCGCTATGAATGCAAAGTGTCCGATAGTACCAGTTGCATTAATTGACGCTTATAAAATATTTGATACAAATTCAATAAAAAAACAAATTGTACAAATACATTATTTAAAACCTTTATATTATGATGATTATAAGAATTTAAAATCTACAGAAATAGCCAAATTGGTTAAATTTAATATAGAAGAAGAAATTAAAAAATATATTTAATATATAGATAATAACCTTTTATAAGTAGATTATAATTATACTACAAAAAGGTTATTTGTATAATTTAATAGATATGAAAATTTTTTCGAAAATTATATAAATATAGTTGTTTTATTAAATTAATTTTGTTATAATTTATTAGAAGTTTAAAGTTAAGTAAATAAAGTTTCATTTTTAGGTAATTTTAAATTCACAATTTATTTATTTCATCGATATTTCAAGTTTTATAAGAGTGGTTGTAATGTCTAAAGCACTCGTTCTATAATATATTTCGTTTTTGTAGTCTTTAATAAACCCCAATTATATACAAGTATAAGGCATTTTGTTAATAACAGTTTTAGTTTAAATAATTTTATATATTATTTTTAAGCATAAATATAAGATGAAATAAATTTTTATTAAAAACATTTAATTCACTAAGTAAGTTTTAATTTTTAATAATAGAATCTTATTATTTAAATTCAATAATTTACAAGGTTAGGATTATTTTCTTAAACTTGTTTTTATAAATAGTAATCAGTTCATCTCTCAATCTATGAGAGAATAATTTGGTAAAATATGTACTTCATGTTTATATATAGAAGGAACATAAAATTACCCATATCTTTATTTCTTATTGAGGCGGTTAAATATTTGGCGTAGATCAAACTTAACCGCTGCTCATTCTAATAGTCTTAGAATATTAGAATATGAAAGAAACAATAATAATTTAAGTTTATAATATCCGAGAGGTTACAATGCCTAAACAGTATAAGAGTTGTAATATAATATGTAAGTTTTCTTTTAAAGTAGATTAATTATCTATAAATATGAATTATTTAGCAGTTACAATTCATAGTATTTTATATAAAATTAGATATAAATGTAATATTATTAAATAATATTAATATTTCATTGACAAACTACATCATATTTAGTATAATAAATTTTGCGTCAGGTGACGTTAACTAAATAGTAATATTGATTTAGGCATTATGGAGAAATACTCAAGTGGCTGAAGAGGTG
>JBGUER010000174.1:0-5775 GCA_041821285.1 Clostridiaceae bacterium | reverse complement strand
CAATTATAAATAAGGATGGTATGGAAATATCTTATCGGAATTTATACGGAGAGGCAATAAAACTATCAAAAAAATTATTGGAATGTAATAGCAATGTATTGGTATTGTGCTCTAATAAAATAGAATTTGCAATTGCTTCATTCGCCTGCTGGTTTGCTAATAAGACAGTTATTCCTATTGATATTCGTTTATCAAGCTATGAAATAAATAATATTGCTCAATTTTGTAATGCTAATACTGTTATTACTGAATATGAAATCAATACGACTTCATTAGAAATTTGTAATATTATTATTTCTGAATATACTATTTGTTCATCATCGTTTGATATTATAGAAGATATATATCATTTACCAATAAATCTTAATAATAATAATGCTATGTTATTTCCTACAACAGGTACTACATCCGATCCGAAGTATGTCATTTTGTCTCATGAAAATATAATTTCTGAAATAGAATGTGTGAGGGATACATTCAATGCAGATAAAACTACATGTGAATTGATTATTATACCGTTAACAACTGTTACAGGCAGTATTGGACAGTTGTTGCTTATTTTAAATGCTGGTGGAAGGTTGGTATTAAATAATAGTAAACTTAATCCTAAGAAATTGTTTGATTTAATTGAGAAATATGAAGTATCGATTACGGGTTGTTCACCTACGATATTAGCAGCTATTCTTAATTACAAAAGACTAAATATGGCAAAAATAAAAAGCTTAAAGGCAATTTTACTTGGTGGTGAGCAAGTTAATTCTGCACAAGTTATTCAGTTTAGAAAAATTATGAAATTTGAAAATATTATACCCGTATATGGTTTAACTGAAGCATGTTCTATGGTTACAGGAAGTATGTTGGACGAATGTAGAGAAAGAGCAGTAAGTAGAGTTTTACCAATATTTAATTTAAAAATATGCGATCAAAAAGGAATGGAATGTAGTTTAAATACAAAAGGTGAAATTTATATTTCAGGACCTTCAGTAACGACTGGATATTATCGAAATGAACGATTTACAAACCAAACCATAGTGGATGGTTGGTTAAAAACAGGGGATATAGGTTATTTAGATCAAGATGGATATTTATATATTGTTGGTAGAATGAAAAATATAATTATTGTAGCAGGTAAAAATGTACATACTGAAGAAGTAGAAGAATTTTTAATAAGTTGTCCACAAATTTTAGAAGCAAAAGCTTATTCTCAACCCCATGAAGTACTAGGAGAAATCTTAGCTGCAGATATTGTTGTTAAAAAAGAATGTTCTATAAATAAAGAAGAAATAATTAACTATTGCAAAAAAGGATTAGCTAGTTATAAAATTCCGCAAAAAATAAATATAGTGTCTAAAATTAACACTATCGGTATGGGGAAAAAACAGCGAAGGCAATAATATAATTACTTTTGAATATATATTTACAAGAAATAATATTTTTAATATATATTATTAATTTGTTATATTTTTAACTTTATAAAACCCAAAGTACTAAATAAGGAGGAAATTAAATGGTAGAAAATGTAGAAAAAACAATAAAAAAAATTATAAAGAAACATAAAATAAATGAAATTGAAATTACAGACAAAACATATCTAATTGATGATTTGGTAATAGATTCTCTGAGCTATATATATATTATATGTGATATAGAAAATGCCTTAGAAATTGAAATTGATGACGAATATTTAAATATAGATGGAGATATTACATTTAAAGAATTTTGTGAGCTAATAAATGAATTATTATTACATAAAAGAAGCGAGTGGGAGACTGTTTGTAAATAAATTTCTTTAATTTAGAAATGAACGCGATTAATGGGATAGAGCTCGCAAAACACGAAAAATATTCATTAATACAGTTATTTTCAAATGATAACATTTATAAGTTGGCATTGAAGTAAAGACAGGTTTTTTAGAAACTACAGCTGGATTCTCTGAAAACGTACAAGATGCGCTAGAGAACTATGAAACTTAGGTAATAACTAAATCAGACGTGTTGATTAAGGGTGAAGAATCTAATAATATGAAAAAATGAAATATCTTATCTGATGACAAATTTTCAGATTATACTTTTAATTATATTATTTCAAATTTAGCTTTTGGTGTTGAGTGGAAAATCGAAAAAGCTGCAGTTGAAAAAGAAACTAAGCTAGGTTATAACGGAAGATTCGGAACAGGCTTACCTAATATTAGTGATGGCCAAATATTACTCACTTTAAATGGAATAAAAAAAAGAGATAGTGATACATAATTGTAATATTATTAAAAATATATTGAAATTACGCAGATGTTAATGATAAAAAATATTTATGTGATAACACTCTTGATAAATAATGCTACCCACCGGAAAGGCTGCACTCACAAAATCTTCAATCCAGTTTATCTTATAAGCACGCCTTTCGATAAAGCTCTCTTAACCGTTCCACCCACCAAGACCTTTAACGAAAGGCTGTTTTTTCTTGTATCCATTTCGAATATAGGTTCAATTTCTAATTTAAATATAGATTAAAATGCACTTCGTGAAACAAAGTTTCCCGAAATGAGTCTGTGGTATCAGTAACTACAGTCATGTAACACTTCGCTAAATAGCGCTATTTAGCGGAAATGTTATAGGGGTGGATTAACTATAGGTTTAAAAAAGGACGGAGTGGACAAGCCATTCTTGGCTGTGTCCACTCCTGGAGTTGGTTATAGGGGAGAGTGGATAAGGTAAAATGGAAAATGTAGAGTTCTGTGGGTTGAGATTAGTTTGGAATGTTATTAAAATAAGGGTTTGTTGTATAATAAAAAGTTATTTGCAACTGAATGTCAGCATAAGAAAAATAAGAAAAATTGTGATATAATTGTTTTGTATTATTATGTATATAATTGGTGGCTTGCGATGTTTATAATGTTTGTAATTTAAAATTCAGAAAATAAATATCTTCTATGAATTTTAAGAATGTCGTAATCTTCTAAAATAATGATTATTTATAAGTTGATTTTTTATATTATGGTTAATATTTATTGTCGAAACACTTTTGTGTCACTTGGGGATGGCGTACCAGGTCTGATGATGACAAGCTTAATTTTAGTCATATTAAATGCTATTGGTAATTTATTGATGGAGGGAGAGGTGTTGCCTATGAAAAACATACTTATATTCTTGAATAGGGCTTTTGACATCGCATGTAGCATCATACCAATACAAATTGCCATCCTCCCTTCTAGGTTAAACCTACTGATGAGCTTGTGAAATTCTTGCGAAAAGGGATCAATAAAGTGCATAATTTTTTTATTAATAGTAAGGAGATTACCCTCTAAAACTGATTTTTATCTTTACAACAGTTCTTGTATTTCTTACCACTTCCACACGGGCAAGGATCATTTCGACCAATTTTTTTTACTTTTCTTATACAATATTTATTTTCTCTCCAAGCAATTTGTATATTTTTAATTTTTTCATGATAAAATTTTGTCCAAATACTAGTAGGTAAACCGCCTTTAACTAAAGTAGTCTCTCCATCAATATTATAATCAACAAAACATACAAAATTTTTATTATTAGGAAGCAATTCTTTGTTTTTTCTATTATCATTTCTATATACATTAATGTAAAGTGTATCTGCATCTATACTTCCATATTTATATGGTAACGTCGGGGAAGGAACATTTTTAATAGTTTTCAACCAATTGATACTCTTTTGAATAATCTCCAATATTTTTTCTTTATCTGAAATATCTCCAATAAATAAATGGGCTCTTAATCTTTTTCTATCCTTTATACTAGAATCTTCGATTTGATTTATTTTATACCCAGATTTTGAGAAGTTAGGAAATCTATAGTATTTTATCTCTTGCAAATCTACTGGTTCTGTTGAAGAATCAAAAATAATACAATCTTTTCTTGCTAAAACAACATTTAATACTTCAACAAATGTACGTGTTGAAGTATTCATATCATGAATTTCTTGATTAGTAAACCGAACCCAACTAGTTTGAAGTCTTTCATTACTAAAGAAAAACATATATTTTTCAAAATCATTATATCTATCATATACTAAAATTGATAACATAATAGATATTTGTTGAATATATGTTTTATCTGTATTATCAATTACAATATCTATATTGATCTGTTTGTTATCAGGACTTTCACTGACGCTTTTAATTCGTATACCAGGAATACTAAATTCTAATTCCATCCAACAAAATGAAACATATAGTTTTTTATTCTTATCAATTGAAATTAAGGATTTATGTGAATTAATAAAAGTAATTATTCCAAGCAATACACCACTTGTTGTGTCATATACTTTATCTATTAAATTATTAAATTCATATATAGATATTTCTTTAACTTTTGGTTGTCCGTTTTTGTTATATTGAAAATCTATTTTTCTACCACCATCTTTAAATATTATTCCACCATGATTAATTGCATTTCTAATATCTATGTCTACATCAGCAACTAATTTATCAAAACCATTACTTTTAAGTATTTCACATATAGGATTTAATTTTTGGGCAGATGCATAATCTTTTGATGAAATTTGGTCTAATATTAAAGTAATAATTCTAAATAAATTCGTTAAACATCCTTCGACAATTGAGATATAAGTTGGAATACGATAAAGTCGATTTTTTATTTCAGGATTATCATTGAGTTTACTTAGATCGTTGATAATTTCTGTAATTTGTTGATATGTATGGTATCCAATTAAAAAATATTCAATTATTTCATCGTTTAATTGAATATTGTTATTATGATCAATATTCAAGCTATCTAACTGATTAAAAGTTTGTTGATACACTTCCATGTTCCAATAACAACTTGGTTCTTTATTTATTGTATCTTCAAAAATACATAACATTTCAGGAATAATCATAGTAATGTTCTTATTTAATTTTTTTTGTACTTGTGCAAGAATAAATGCATAATTATCTTGCGAATAGTATTTATTTTTACAACACGCTAAACAATCCATTATTACACCCCATTGTTTATTTTCTTTGTTATTTTAATATAGTTAATATTACTCTTTATAATTAAATATTACCAATAATTTAGGCGGAAAATTTCATCTATTTAGCGAGTGTTTTTTAAATAAAAAAAGAGTAAGGTGTATTTTTTATACCTTACTTTTCTGAGTATTCTTTTTTAGTTTATAATTAAAATATAGTTTATCTTTTGTATAATTTCTTAACAAATTTGGATAAATCCTCTTTTAATGGTTTAATTTCATTCAACATGTTTTCATATTTTGGTCTTTCATCAGAATTTTCTTTAAGATTTTTTAGATCCGTGGTGATTTCCTGTTCTAGAGCAGAAAGTTTTTCTAAGACATCGACATTACCCTCTACAAAAGTGATAGGACAGTTCTTGGATAAAATTTTTTCAGCTATATTTTTGGACTCATTGTATTTTTTTCCTATATCTCGATAATTAAAAGGTTGCATTGGTATATATTCACTCCTTTATTCTAATATATTGTAATTATACTACTAAAATTCAAAAAAGTAAGTAGCAAACATTTTAAAATATATATTTTTAGTTTATATGGTTTACCCTACTTTAAACAAAATAACCATTTGAATATTAATTCAACCTGTTTATATTTTATATTCTAAAATATAAATACAACTTCTAATCAGATATTCATCCTCTAGGTACTAATAATCCTAACCTCCATTTAAATGCCCTTAAATCGTCTCTACAACATACAAACATTGCACTATAGAATAATTTAGTGCAATGTTTCATTTAAAATAGAAATTTAACAAGAGAACGGTGTCTA
>JBGUER010000173.1:0-5922 GCA_041821285.1 Clostridiaceae bacterium | reverse complement strand
TGCATAGATATTCATTATGCATATTTTTATTCAATTTATACAGTTTTAGAATTGAAAACTTTCTATACAAAATAAAGCATTTTTTAATAAGTGGATTCTGTTAAAATTCGAGAAAATAGTTTGATGCCAATCTGTTGTATTTTCCTTTAAGATTTAACTCAATGCAAATAAAATTACTTCAAATAAAATAGAACCTAGTATAGATGTTATAAAGATATATATAAATGCATTACTACTCTTTTTACTAATTTCATTAAGTGAAGATAAAAAAAATAATATAAAAAAACCAAACAAGATTGAAAAAATAATATCCATGTATACCTCCATTAAATTAAATATATTTATATAATTGTATGAATACTAATTTACCCATCTAAATGTAACTGCTGCATCGTCTGATTGGTCATATCCCAGTGAATTAGTTATACTAAGCCGTGGTGTAGGTGAAAATGTTACTGTGCCTTGAACCGAAGTACGTTTATGAAAATATTTGGCAACTGCACCGGTTTGTTCACCTACACCAGTTTTTTTACTATACTTACTTATCTGAACTGATGCCCAACCGGAATGTTTATAAGCATTAAAAGAAACTGTTTGCCAACTTCCCGTACCAGTTATATCTCTTTGTCTATTATATGAACCAATAATATCGTACTCAAGTGCAATACCACTTCCTGGAGCATATTCGTTATATTTATAATTTTGTACACTATTAGATCCATATTCTACTTTATGAGAACTACCATATCCATATTCAGCTCTACCATAACATGTGTATTTATACATTGATGTATTGTATGCTGCATCGAAATCATCTGACCATGCAAAACCTATTTTGTCTGTTAATGTCCATTGGGGATCATAGTTCCAAGTCCAATTATAGGTTAACTTGTATTTTACTAAACCAGAATACGTACCTAGATAACTTGAGACAAGAGATGAAGTAAAATTAGATAATCTCATTAAATTAACAGTGCCATCTATATTATAAAGATTTTTATTCTCAATTATTTTATTCTCTTCAGATTTATCTTTTAAAATGACATTAATTTTTTCAATATCATTTTTATTAACTAATTGAAATTTACCAGTATAATCTTTCTGTAATGGTATATTATCTGATTCTGTAAGTATGCTATAAGTAACTTCAGATGATGCAAATATTGCATTATTGTAATAAAGATCTTTCTTTTCATCAATATCGAACGTGCTTATTAAATAATCAGAATACCCTGATTCAGCAAGGTAGCTATCTAATTGTTTTTCTGATACATTTTTTACCTTTTTATTTATGTCTTGATTTATGTCTTTAGCTGATACAATATCAAATGGAAATAATAATGTACTAGCTAATAAGAAACATAATAAAAATGATATGATTTTCTTCATTAACATCAACTCCCATAATAGAATTTTTAAATATAATAACAATTATTTCATAACAGTCCTATATGTGTTTTCAAAATAATACTAAAATCAATAATGAATACTTGTACATTCCCTCCTTTATTTCGTATTTATTTAAGATCTGCATATTAATTTATATTATTATACTATAATACCATTATATATAATATTTATAATTTATTAAAGTAGTTTGGAAAATTTTTATTATTTTATAATTGTTATTAATATTGGTTTTCAATACTTTACTATCCATAAAAGTACACATTTAAAGACATACAAAATCACGTAAAATTCCCCTAATATCCACGTTCAATAAACTCTGTTCTTTATTTATGAACGTTTATAAATAATTTGTTACCTTTATGAACTAATTCTTTAATAAAGAAAATAAAAATATTGATTATGCAATTTTTTAATAAAGAAAATTGCATAATGATTCTATATTTAAAATTAAAACATTTCAATATAAAGATTTAATAGGAAACTTTGTATCTAATCTAGTGCTAGAGGTTTTATCTTTTGTTGCAGAGCAAGAAAGAGATAATATAAGACAAAGGGAAGGAATAGAGATTGCTAACTCTAAAGGAAAACATTTAGGAAGACCTAAAGCTATTTATCCGGATAATTTTGATGTGGTGAGGAAATTGCATAATTATATTTTGGTTAGTTTTTGCTTAAAAATAACAAATTATTAATGTTTTTTTAAGCAAAAACTAAAATTTTGAATTATGCAATTTACTAGAATGGATTTCTGGGGATATTACAGCTGTAAAAGCTATGGAGATGCTGGAATTAAAGAAGGGGACTTTTTATAAATTGGTGAAGGAATATGGTTCAGGTAATTAGGTTGTAAATTAATACATATTAAATAATTTGTGGTATTATTATATTTATAAATGGGGCGTAATGGTAATCTATTGTGAAGTTAATATGTGTTTATGAGGAGAATCGAGCATATGAAGTTTATTTATTATTAGAGAAAAACAATTTTATTGGAACAGGAAGTATAAAAGAAAATGAGATATGTAGGTTGTTTATTTTACCACAGTATCAAGGTCAAGGCTATGGAACTAAAATAATGGATACATTAGAAAAACTTCTATTTGAATCATTTGATGAAATAAAATTGGATACATCATTTCCTGCCTATGATATGTATATTAAACGAGGATATATCCCAACAGAATATAATAAGATATTAACCGAAAAAGGCCACTATTTATGTTATCATGTAATGAAATATACATATAAAAAAGAAAAATAACCTACATAACATTCTTAATTGATGTATCAAAATAATAATAAGTTCATTTAAGATTAATGGACAGTTCTAAAAATTATAATTTGTGAGGGAGAAAGAAAATAATGAAATTTGATATTAAAGATTTAAAATGGATAAGACAACCTGAAAGTTATTCTATTACTGAAAATAAAATAGAAATTATTACAAAGCCGCATACCGATTTATGGCAAAGAACCTATTATCATTTTAGGAATGATAATGCTCCTGTATTGCAAATGAATACTGATGAAAAATACTTTTCTTTTATAGTTAAGACCGAATTTGAAAGTAAGCACCGTTTTGACCAATGTGGCGTTGTTATGTATTTAGATAGTGAAAATTGGTTTAAAGGTTCTATTGAATATGAAAATGAAGATTTTCAACATTTAGGAAGTGTTGTTACGAATAATGGTTATTCTGATTGGGCTACTACAACTATTGATGCATCAATTAAATTGATGTGGTATAGATTTAGCCGTAGAGAGGACGATTATTGTATAGAATGTTCTATTGACGGAATTAATTATAGTCAGATGCGTATATGTCATATGTGGAATGGTAACGGTTCTATTCAATTTGGTATTTATGCTTGTAGTCCAGAAGATTCATCATTTAAAGCAATATTTACAAATATGGAGATGACTGAATGCCAATGGTTAGCTCATGATGGACAGTCTCCAGATGAAAGTATATAGCGACAAATTCCAATTTTTAGAGTTGATACAAGATACTTTTAGATTCAGTTATGTCATATTTTTCTTATATTCTGTACTAAATAAAATTTTTACTAACGAAACTTAAATTTATTACGAGGAGTTGACCAGCAAAGGATGGCTTGTACATTCCCTATATAAGGGGTAGTAACCGCGAAATGGGGATTTTATACGCTAAGACATTTGCTACCAAAATGGCTATACATTTAAGACAAATATTGAATATACCAGTGTTAACTTAATATTTGTATCAATATTTTTTATTGGATATGTTTTAGTTATATTAATTAGAGAAAGTATGTATAATTTTACAATAGAAGGAAATAGAAAATATGGTACACCTAAAGAGATGCTTTGTCAGTCTGTGCTAGGGTGTAATAATGAGTCGATTAGAGAAAATGTTATTATAGCACCTTGGTGGGAACCAAGTAAATTAGATGGCATAGATGCAAATCCGATCGTAGATGGATCTATCAAAGTGTGGGATTGCACTTTATTTGGCAAAAACGTTACATTTATAAAAACAGGCATTGGTGCAAGTGTATGTACAGATGCGATATTGTAGTTCCAAAATTATCTATATGTGGAGATGGAGTATGCAGATACTTGGAAAAAGATATAAGCAACGATTGCTTTGGTGAAAAATACTACCCTGATAATCAACTTAATCAAGTTCTTATTAATAATACAGAGAAAATGATGTTAATTATTCTATAGTTAATAATTTTAGTGTAGATACTATATTTGCTCAATTTGCACATTTAGAAAGTATAATAAAATTTTCTTGTAAAACTATTGAAATGGAGATTGCAGCAGCATTTAAGGCTGGTTCGATATGTAAAATAGATACAGTAGCTATTTTTAGTGTTTCTGATAATTCAATGATAAAAAAATTATTATACAGCGGAAGAACTGAAGAAGAACAGAGGTATCGAAAAAGGGTAAGAAAAGAAATAATACCTCAAATAATTTATAGTGTTATTTGAGTACAATAAAAAGTTAAAATTTGTAATAGCTCAATATCCTAACGGATAAAACATAAGTTTTTGTGGTCTAATCATAATAGTTCTATAAAATATTAAAATATCTGTTGACACTCCCTCTAGAGGATACTGTAATCTTAATTTACAAGGAAAGGAGATGTGTATATGTTTCGAATAGGCGAATTTTCCAAACTTACGAAAACTACAGTTAAAGCACTAAGGTATTATGATGAAATTGATTTATTAAAACCTGAATTTGTGGATAAGGAAACAAACTATCGTTTTTATACAACGATACAGTTGATAAAACTTCACAAAATTCAGTCTTTTCGCCAAATTGGTTTATCAATTAATGAAATCAAGCTAATCATGTCCGGGCACTGTATAGATTTAATTTTAAAAAAACGAAAAAGTGAAATTGAAGATGCTATCTCTGAAAGTAATGCACAGCTCTCCCGAATTGAATTTATATTACAAGGAAAAGAGGAGGAGTTAATCATGAATTATCAAGCGATTTTAAAAGAATTACCAGAGTGTATAGTCTATTCAAAGAGGATGACAGTACCAAGTTATGATTCATATTTTGAGCTCATACCGGCAATCGGAGAAGAGGTATCTGCAGCAAATCCTGAATTAAAATGTACTGTGCCTGAATACTGCTTCATCAAGTATCTTGACAATGAATACAAAGATAAAGATATTAACATTGAATTCTGCGAAGCAGTAGAAAAAATGGGTAAAGAAACTGGTGATATTAAATTTAAAAAAGTTAAAAGTGTATCTGCAGTTTCTGTTATGCACAAAGGAGCATATGTTCTACTTTCAAATGCGTATGCATTTGCTTTTAAGTGGATTGAAGATAATGGATATATAATTGGTGACAGCCCCCGAGAAAGCTATATCGATGGTATTTGGAACAAAGAAAGCGAAGATGAATGGCTTACCGAGCTACAAATACCTGTGGTAAGGAAATAACCTGACGGGATTATGGGCATAAGCTGCATTTGTATTTATGTCGCGATCTTTGAAAATTGTTCAAGAACTACTAAAAATAATAATTAAAACAAGAAAGACCACGTACTGGTATTAAAATCCGGCATGTGGCCTATTTTTACACGTATGTCGGCTGTACCCGATATTTTCCTGATAATTTTGAAGTATGCAATTTACTAGAATAAATTGCATAATTACATTTTGGTTAGTTTTTTCTTAAAAATAACAAATTATTAATGTTTTTTTAAAAAAAACTAAAATTTTGAATTATGCAATTTACTAGAATGGATTGCTGGAAATACTACAGCTATAAAAGCTATGGAGATGCTGGAATTAAAGAAAGGGACTTTTTATAAATTGATGAAGGAATATAGTGCTAGTAATTAGTTAAAATCAGTTGTAGATTAATACATATTAAATAATTTATGGTATTATTATATTTATAGGTAGGTCGCAATAGTAAGAAGTTACAACACAAGAATTATTTATATTTAACTTAGAAATCTATAAATAATATAGATATTTTAGAGGAAAGGAGGAGTTT
>JBGUER010000172.1:0-6059 GCA_041821285.1 Clostridiaceae bacterium | reverse complement strand
CATCTACAATTAAAGAAATTATAGATATTCCTTTTTCTTTATAAGGTACACCCATCCTCCCAACAATAATATCTGAATACTCATGCAATATTGAATTTACAATAGCAATATTTTCTTTACTCTCTATAACTATTCCTACAACACCTATTCTTTTATCCATTTTAACCTCCAAAAAGCCTTCCTATTTATATAGGAAGGCTAAATATTACTACTATAATACACCCCTCCCCTTTTGCTTAGATTTTTTCCTTGCAATTAGGTTGAATTTGAGTTAAAATCCTATTAAATGGAATTTTCCATTTAATAAGATAAGTTAATTTTATTACCAAATGAATGTTTTGTCAATGATTAACATACTATAGTGTTAAGTTTATATTGACTTATATTTAATATGCATTATAATAGTTGTTTAGGGGGTGTCAGATGGAAAAAATCAAAAAAATTATTAATAACAATTTAGATATTGTTACATTCTTCGTTTTTGTATCTATCAAATTCAGCTTGTATTCATATAGTTTAAGTGGATCTTTTCTTACAGTTTTAGTAGTGTTGATCCCTACATGGGCTTGTCTTCTTATACTATGCGGTTTAAGCAGTTTCTTCAATACAAAAACTAGAAGTAGATTGTTATATACAATAAATATAATATTGACGGTGATAATAATAGCGGATATTAAATATTTTGCTTATTACAAAGATATAGTTTCTATTCCTGTTTTAAAGCTAGGTTTACTATTAGGTAAGGTATCTTCTAGTGTATTTGCTTTAATTGGTATTTTAGACTTTATCTATGTTTTAGATTTATTTATTACTCCTCACCATTATTTTAATAAGATAGAATATGTTCCAAATAGAAAAACTAAATTGAAACAAGCTTTTTCACTTTTATTAATAGGTACAGTATTAAATACAGGTTCGGTTTTTGCTATGTCAATAAATCAGCCTAATTTGCTCTCTACCATGTATAGTAAAATATATGTAGCAGAAAACTTAGGTCCAATAAATTTTCACACTATAGATTCTTTCAACTATGTAAAAGCAGCTGGACAAAAGGATACGGAACTTGAAGAAGATGTTGTTTTAAATATAGAAGATTTTTTTGATGAGAAAAATTCTAATAAAGAAAATAGTTACACTGGACTATACGAAGGTAGTAATCTAATAATAATTCAAGTAGAAGCACTGCAAGAATTTGTTATAGGTAGCACTGTAAATGATGTTGAAATTACACCAAACCTAAATAAATGGATAAAAAAATCAACTTATTTTGATAATTATTTTTATCAAACAGCTGGTGGAAATACATCAGATGCTGAGTTTATCACAAATAATTCATTATATCCTGCTTCAGAAGGTGCAACTTGCTATATATACCCAGAAAACACTTTAGACTCATTACCAAAAGCACTTAAGAAAAAAGATTATTACACTTCAACTTACCACGGTTATACAGAAAGTTTTTGGAATAGGTCTGTTATGAATCAGACAGAAGGCTTCGATGATTTTATAGGTGAAAGTAGTTATAATATTGATGAAATAGTTGGTATGGGTTTAAGCGATAAAAGTTTCTTTAACCAAGCATTTAATATGATTGAAGTGCAAAAAGAACCTTATTATAGTCTTTTAGTAACATTATCCAGTCATTTTCCTTATGATGGAGATTACGATGATTTCAATGTAGGCGAATATGAAAAAACTTTTATAGGAAACTATCTTAAATCCATGCACTATGCTGATGCGCAATTAGGTATGTTTTTGGACAAACTTGAAGCAGATGGAACTTTAGATAATAGTGTTGTTGCAATCTATGGAGACCATTATGCTATAACACCAAATTATAAAGATGATTTAATTCAATTTTTAGGTATGGATGAATCAAATGATCTTGTTTGGGCAGAACTTCAAAAGGTTCCTCTCATAATGCATTTTCCAAAAGATGAAAATGTCGGAATACATCATGAATATGCGGGGCAGATGGATTTATATCCTACTCTAGCAAATTTATTTAATTTAGATTCTGAATATATGCTCGGTAATGACCTGTTTTCAGATGAAAAAGGCAGTATAGTTTTTAGAAATGGATCCTTTGCAGACGGAAAGATATTTTATCTATCAGGCTTAAACGAATTCTATGACATTTCTACTGGCAAGAAAATAGAAGAAACGGAAGAATTACTCAATATGAAGAAAGATAGAACATTAGAACTCGATTATTCAGATGATATATTAAATCATGATTTATTAAAAGGAGAAACGGAACTAGACAATTAGTCTAGTTCTTTTTTTATATATCAGCCATTTGCCTTGTTATAAGTCTTAATAGAAGTATTTGTAGTGTGCCATGCCATAGTATTAATAATGAAATCAACGCCATCTTTGACTGTATAAACACATTAAAACACAGGAATCATATTATATCTGTACTTGTGTACATAAAGAAAATGGTTATGAAAAGCTTTTGCTCTTCATAACCATTTCTTTTAATATATTCTTATCCTAAAAAGCTCTTTAAATCTTCATCAACACTAGCTATTCCTGCTATTCCGAAATTATCAACTAAAACTTTAACTACATTAGGTGATAGGAACGCTGGAAGTGTTGGTCCTAAGTGAATATTCTTAACTCCTAAAGATAATAATGCTAGTAATACTATAACAGCCTTTTGCTCATACCAAGCAATATTATAAACTATTGGAAGTTCATTTATATCATTTAATTCAAATACTTCTTTAAGCTTTAATGCTATTAATGCTAAAGAATATGAATCATTACATTGACCTGCATCTAGAACTCTTGGAATTCCGCCAATATCTCCTAGGTTAAGCTTATTGTATCTATATTTAGCACATCCTGCTGTTAAAATAACAGTATCTTTTGGTAATTTTTCTGCAAATTCTGTATAATATTCTCTTGATTTCATTCTTCCATCACAACCAGCCATTACAAAGAATTTCTTTATAGCGCCAGATTTAACAGCATCTACTACTTTATCAGCAAGAGCAAATACTTGTGCGTGTGCGAATCCACCAACGATTTTTCCTGTTTCTATTTCTTTAGGTGATGCTAATTTTTTAGCATGTTCTATTATTGAACTGAAATCTTTAGCTTGTCCTTCTACTCTCTCTGCTATATGAGGGAATCCTGGATATCCTGAAGCACCTGTAGTATAAACTCTATCCTTATATGATTCTCTTGGAGGTACTATACAGTTTGTAGTAAATAAAACTGGTCCGTTAAATGTTTCAAATTCTTCTTTTTGTTTGTGCCAAGCATTTCCGTAGTTTCCTACAAAATTTGAATATTTCTTAAATTCTGGATAATAATGAGCTGGTAACATTTCACCATGAGTATAAACATCTACTCCTGTTCCTTGTGTTTGTATTAATAATTCTTCTAAGTCTTTTAAATCATGTCCTGATACTAATATAGCTGGATTGTTTCTAACACCTATATTTACTTCTGTAACTTCTGGATTACCATAAGTTTCTGTATTTGCCTTATCAAGAAGTGCCATTACATCTACACCATATTTACCAGTTTCTAATGTTAATGCTACTAAATCATCAGCAGAAAGTGAATCATCTAAAGTGGAAACAAGTGCTTTATTTACAAATTCAGCTATTTCTTTGTTTTCTTGTCCTAAATTTAAAGCATGTTCCCCATAAGCTGCTATTCCTTTTAATCCGTATATAATAAGTTCTCTTAAAGATCTTACATCTTCGTTTTCTGTAGCTAAAACTCCAACATTTTGAGCCTTTTCAATCATTTCTTCCTTTGTACTTACATTAAATAAAGCTGAATCATGTAAATCATTTAAAACTACACCATTTTCTTTTAACGATTTTATTAAATCTTCTCTTAAAGCTATAACTTCATTTATTTTTATAGCAAATTTATCGTCGTCGAAATTTGCATTTGTTATTGTCATAAATAAACCTTCAAATAATAATTTATCAGCTACTTCAAGGTCTAAACCCTTTGCTCTAGCTTCTTTTTCTACTATAGATAAACCTTTTAAAGAATATATCATTAAATCTTGAAGTTTAGAAACTCCTTCATTTTTTCCACATACACCTTTTATTGTACAACCAGTTCCTTTTGCTGCCTCTTGGCATTGATAACAAAACATACCCATTTTTATTCCTCCTAATATTATGTTGTTTTTTCTTACAAATTTATATTAACCTATATATTATTTAATTTCGGTAACTTGTGTTACTAAAATAAATTTTTAATAATTTATTCCAGCTGCCATAACATTTACAGGATCAAATGCATGACATGGTGTAACTGCATATACCATGTTACAATTAGGACATTTATCCTCATGATTTACCATTTCAAATGTTTCTCCGCATTCTACACATTTTATATCTAAAGGCATCATCATAGGTTGAATAGAAAAACCCATCATTCTAACCTTATCTGCCACCTGCTTACCATTTTCAAAACTACCACTACAACCTTCATGTACATTACTCATTAATTTTTCCTCCTCGTATCTTATATTTATTTAATCTTCTATAAATATTTCTTCACCATTTCTCAAACTATTTCTCATATTTTGCATAACTTTATCCATTTCTTCTAATTTAACTAGCATCTTCTTTTCCCCTAAAGATGTTTCTAGTACCTTGCTTATTCCACCATTTTTAATAACTATTCTTTTGTCTGCCATAAGTGCCAAATTAGGATCATGTGTTGCCATTAAAACTATCTTATCGCTACTAACTAAAAGATTAAGCGCTTTTTTTCTATCTATTCCTGCATTTTCTATTTCATCTATTAATACTATAGGCGATGAACTTAAAATAGCTGTATCTGCTATCATTAAAGCCCTTGACTGTCCACCACTTAAACTAGTTATTGGTGTATTTAAATTAAATTTTTCTCCTGCTAAATTATTAGCCTGTTCTATTATTTGATCTATTATATCCTCTTCATTTTCCACCATTCTTGATTTTGCATGAAGTTCTAAAAATTCATGTACAGTTAAGTCCATAACAAAATTCATATTTTGTGACAATTGTGCAACTAATTTATTGGCAGATGAAAATCTCCATTTCTTATCAGGAACAGCATCATTTATCAAAATTGATCTTCCTGTTGGTGTATCATTTTGAGCAGCCCATTCAATATCTGCCAAAAGTCTACTTTTGCCAGAACCTGTAGGTCCTACAATAGATACTATATCGCTTCTATTTATTTTTATCATTTCAAATCCTTCTTTATTTAAAGATTTGTCGTGACCTGCTATTATAGTTAAGCTTTCCACCTTGTTATCATCTTTAAGACCTAAAAACTCTAACATTTGTTCTAAATATGTTTCTAATCCTTCTTTTAATTTTTCAGAGTCTATTGCAAATTCTTCTTTATCCTCTTCTGAAAAACTATTTAAATATTCATCAAAGGTATATTCTCCATATTTTTCAATATCCATTTTATTATCACTAAAATAATTTTCTAAAAAAGAATATTCTTTTATTAAACTATTTATTTTATAATTATCAATCTTTTTATTCATTTTCATCACCAAATTCCATTTTTCTTACGTTACCCATCTGATAATCCTCTCCTATTCTAGTTTCTCCTAAACAATAAGAACAAAGCGCTGAAGGCATAGGAAATTTTAATTTTTTTCCAACAACTGTTTCAATATTATCATTTTCATCATACAACAAAGTACTAAGTTCATAGGCACCCTGTCCATTTAATCCATTTACATGCATGGTTATAGCTTTAGGATTAACTGACTGAACTTTACTTGCGAAAACTTCCCTTTCAGCCTGAGATACTATATCCCCTTTAGTTATAACTACAATATCTGCAGATTTAAGCATAGGTCCTATTTTTTTAGGAGTATTTATACCACTTAAGTTGTCTATAACGCAGATTGCTTTAATACCTTTCAGGTAGGGAGAACACCTATTACATAATCCTGCACTTTCAGTTATAAGCAAATCCAAATTTTCCTTTACTCCCCATTTTACAACTTCTTCTATATTGCTTGCAAAATAGTGATCAGGACATAACGATCCCGATAATCCTTTTTTTACTGG
>JBGUER010000171.1:0-6097 GCA_041821285.1 Clostridiaceae bacterium | reverse complement strand
CATCTCCAAAATTACCTGGATTTGATTGATATGAAAGAAATAAATCCGCCACAGTTTTTGCACCTGGTACAACATATCTTCCATAGTCACCAGCATCATGCCAACCACCTGATACATCAATTTTTTTATCTTGTCCATATATTATTGCTTGATTTTCATGACATATAGGATGTGCGTAATCCCCAGCCATATCAGCTGTTAACGCGCTCCCACAACGTTGCAAAAATAACATCCTAATTGTATCAACATATGCACTATCATATACATCTTTTGAAATCCTAAATGAATAAGACTCACCTAATTTTTTTGTCTTTATAATATATGTTCCTTCTTTAGTCACTTCACTAAAATCACCATAATAATTTGTCTCACCAGCAGTTTCGTTTTTAAATTCATTTTTTATTTTGCCAGTATAAACTACTTTATCAGTTTCAGTATTTACTACATCAAAAGTTTTATCAACCTTGTCCCCTCTAAAAACTGCAACCTTTTCATAATCTGGATAATATCCTAATTGATTAATATTTATAGACTTTGTTTTGTCATCATCACTAGCTTCAACTTTATTAGAATCATCTAATAAAATAAGGGAAAAATTATCAAAATATACTCTATTATATTCTAATTTTTCTGAATCCTTTGGCGTTCCTAAATTCAAAGCTAATCTAGGCGCAGGATCAGTATCATCTTTCATATCAAATTCTACTGAATAGGATTTCATTTCATCACTTGAATCACAATTTAGAGAAGCATAAGCTCTATAATCCCCACCATTTAATTGAATTCTACATTCAAATGAACGATCTATTGTTGATCTAGCATCAAACTTAAGCTCATACTTACAACCTTTTTCTAAAGTAAATCCATCTTGATAAACTTGAACTGAATAATTTAAACTTCCAGCATTTTTAACCTTCACTTCTAGCTCTTCATCAACTACGCCAATTTCTCCAGAACCATTTTCCTCGTACAAGGCCCAATCATTTATCATTCCACTGGAAAAATCACCGTTTTTAATTAAATTTTCCTGACTTCCCTTAACATTTGTAGTTTCTCCTTTACATGCAACTAAAAAAACAAGTGACACAGCAAGAAAAAACGCAAAAACTCTTTTCATTTTATTCCCCCTTATAATAACTTAGTTAGCTTTATTTTATAGTTTATAGTAATACTTGTCAATTAATCATGTTAAAAAAGAACAGCAAATGCTGTTCTTATAAGTACCACTTTTATATTATATTTAATTATAATTTACACAACTTGTTTATTATAATAACTAAATTGTAATTAACTCATATTCCTTATTGCCAATACCCATTTTTACAGCATGATCTATTGCAACCATCCAATCTGTTTCAGGTCTAACATTTGTAAAATGATCATGATTATCGCATTCACTTTCATCAAGCATACTACCTTTCATCACAGGTTGCCTGTTTACAGCATCTGCACAAGCAATATCTAATGCTACAGGATCAAAAGATGCAAACATACCAACATTTGGTACAATAGGTATGTCATTTTCAGAATGACAATCACAATTTGGAGATACATCAATAACTAAACTTATATGAAAATGTGGGCGTCCATTTAATACTGCCCATGAATATTCAGCTATTTTTTTATTTAATATATCATTTGACTCATCTGAAGCAGGGTTTACTGCGTCCACAGGGCAAACTCCAATACAACGTCCGCAACCAACACATTTATTATGATCAATAGATGCCTTTTTATCCTTCAAAGTAATTGCACTATGGGCACAATTTTTTGCACACATTCCACAACCAATACATATATTTTGGTCAATATATGGCTTACCACTACTATGCATCTCCATTTTTCCAGCCCGAGAACCACAGCCCATACCTATATTTTTTAAAGCTCCACCAAAACCTGCCAATTCATGACCCTTAAAATGGCTAAGAGAAATAAATACATCTGCGTCCATAATAGCATGACCTATTTTGGCTTCTTTTACATATTCTCCACCAGAAATAGGAACTAATACTTCATCTGTTCCTTTCAATCCATCACCAATTAATACATGACAACCTGTTGAAAAAGGAGAAAATCCATTCACATAAGCAGCATCAAGATGGTCAAGTGCATTCTTTCTTCCTCCCACATATAAGGTATTACAATCAGTCAAGAATGGCTTTCCACCTAATTCTTTTACAATATCAACTACTACCTTAGCATAATTGGGACGCAAAAACGCTAAATTGCCTGGTTCACCAAAATGAATTTTTACAGCTGTATACTTATTTTCAAAATCAATTTCAGAAATACCCGCTTTCTTAATTAATCTATTTAATTTCTGTATCAAATTTTCTTTTGATGTTGTTTTCATATTCGTAAAATAAACTTTTGATTTTTCCATATTTAACATCTCCTAAGTAATTATAAATTTTTATAACTATTCACAAAATTTGTTTCAACTAATATTCTAAGGCCAATTACTACTATATACAAGGAAATATAAAATATACTTAGAATTTTAAAAATACATTTTCAATAATAAAATCATAAATAAAACCAGCAGAAAATATCTGCTGGTTTTATTTATGCTAAAGCGGAAACTACATCATCATTACTTATAACACCTCGTAGACGATTCATTTTATCTACAATAGGTACGTCATAATTATTTTCATAAAGCTTTGACCATACTTCATGTAAGTATGCATTCCTATTTATACTCTTACAATCATTAATAATGTATGGAGTAATATCATTGGTCCTTTTATTTATTAATGTATTAAGTTCAACATATCCTTGCAATTCATTATTGTCATCTACTACAAAACAAAAATCTCTTCCTACCTTCTCCAATTTTTTTATTACCTCTATTCGTTTTTCATATTTTTTAGCTAGCACTGTTGGTTTTCTCATAGCTGATCTTACACGTAGGATTCTTGATTTATCTACATCTTCAATAAAACTTTCAACATATTCATTAGCTGGATTTTCGAGGAAATCTTTTGGTTTTCCCATTTGAACGATTTGTCCATCTTTTAGTAGTAGGATTCGATCACCTAATTTAAAAGCTTCATTCATATCATGGGTAATAAATACAATAGTTTTATCCATATAATCTTCAATACTTAAAAATTCAGCCTGCATTTCACGACGAATAAGTGGGTCAAGAGCACTAAATGGCTCATCCATAAGCAATATTTCTGGATTGTTAGATAAAGCTCTTGCAAGACCAACTCTTTGTTTCATTCCTCCACTTAATTGGCTAGGCATACTTTTTTCCCAACCTTTTAAGCCCACTAATTCTAAAGTTTTTAGAGATTTTTTTTCTCTTTCTTCTTTTGGAACGTTTTGAACTTCAAGACCGTATTCAACATTCTTTTGTACATTTCGATGACTAAGTAGACCAAAATGTTGGAAAACCATTGATACTTTTTCTCTTCTAAAATCACGTAATTCTTTATTGCTATAATCTATTATATTTTCACCATCAATTAATATTTCACCTTCTGTTGGTTTATTAAGCAAGTTAAGACAACGAATTAAAGAGGATTTACCACTACCAGATAAACCAACAATAACAAATAGTTCTCCTTCTTCAATATCAAAGCTTACATTATTAACTCCAACGTTACACTCTGTTTCTTCTTTTATTTCTTGTATACTTTTATTTTCTTTTAATCTTTTTAATGCTTTTTCTTTTTGCTTACCGAAAACAAGAGTTAAGTTTTTTATTTCTATTTTTTTATTTGGCATTATTTATCTCTCCTTTTCTTTAAGTTTATTAGCACTTCCTTGCAAAACTCTGTCTAAAATAATAGCTAAAAATACAATTGCTAAACCAGCTTGAAAGCCTTTACCAACTTGTAGACGACGAATTGATATTAATACTTGCCCACCAATTCCTTCTGCACCTATCATAGATGAAATTACTACCATTGACATAGCCATCATTGTCGTTTGGTTAATCCCAGCCATTAACGTAGATAGAGCTTGAGGAAATTCAATTTTGAAAAGCATCTGTTTTGGTGTTGAACCAAAAGCAAGACCCGCTTCTATAACCTCATTGCTTACATTAGAAATACCTAGATACGTTAAACGTATAAGAGGAGGTAGTGCATAAGTTGTAGTTGCAAATACTGCAGGAACTTTACCAAATCCAAAAAACATTACTGCAGGAATTAAATATACAAAACTAGGCATTGTCTGCATAGCATCAAGTAATGGTAGTAGAATTTTTTTTGCAATACTTGATTTAGCCATAAGTATCCCAAGAGGTAATCCTAATATTATCGAAACAATAACAGATATAATTACAATTGCAAAAGTATAGAGCATCATTTCCCATAATCCAAAAAGTCCAATTGCAAATAACATTATAGATAGAATCAATCCTCGTTTAAAAGAGTAAAGCTTCCATCCTGCATAAAATAAAGCGATAATCATAAGCCACCATGGAATTATACCTAAAACAAATTCAATACCATCAAAAATAGTTAATATAAAAATACTTATTGCATTAAAAAATCCATCTAAATTTATTAGCAACCAATTCACAAAACTGTCAATAGGACCACTAATTTGAAATCGTATAGTTTCTGGAAAAGTAAACATTATTTCCTCATCTCCTTATAAAATTTATTTCGCCTAAGAAAATTTCAATATTAAAATGTGGATAATTAATATTATAAGGATTAATAAAAGGTTTTTTTAGCATTATTCTATTATTGAATATAAGCTATTACTTTATCATAAGCATCTTCTGATACCCAACCTTTTAATAAATCTTTATTTTCATTTAATATCCATTTTGCAGTTTCTTCTTTTTCAGCTCCATTTTTTTGCATATATGCTAAACCTTCACTTGTTAATTTAGAAGATGTTTTATATTTTGATAGGAAGTCAGCGATTTCTGGATATTCATCTATAAACTTCGGTGTAGCAACAACATTAACATCGACTGATGGGCAAGATCCTATGCCCTTTTCAAAGTTGTCAGTAGAAAATTCCTCATCTTCAAGTAATACCATATCATAAAGTCCCATTACCCAAGTTGGTTCCCAGTTATAACCTACCCAAGGTTCTCCTTTTTCATAGGCACCCGATAGAGTAGCTGATAGAGTAGCTGATGAATCAATAGTTCTAAAAACATAATATTCATCTAATCCATATTCAATCATTTTTTTGTGTAAAAATTCTGTTACAAGCCAACCTTCTGGCCCACCATATATTATTCCTTTATCCGAACCTTCTGGATCTGGAAATAAATCTGAATAATTTTTTAAATCTTTAACAGTTTTTAAATCAGGTGCTATAGCATCTTCACCTTGTACCAAATAAGCCGGTACATATATTCCTTGCATATTATCATCAAAATTAGTGCAAAGTTCTACATAATAACCATTAGATATATCATCATTATATGTAAGAATATTGTCTGACCAAAACTCCACAGACAAATCTATATCATTTGTTCTTAAACCAGAAATCAATACTGGTGAATCCACAATAATTATGTCAGTAGGCACACCGTAACCTTCTTCAATAATTATTTTAACAATTTGGTCGTGTAATGCGTTACTATCCCAGTCACCTTCACCAATAATAATTTTTTTAGGTGTGCTCGTACATCCAACTAAATTAATAATAAGACCTAAACTCATTGCTGCAATTAAAATTTTCTTTAAAATTTTCATGTATTGATATTCCCCCTGTAATTTTTATATTTTACCATTTTTTACTGTAACAACTTAATAATATCATAAAGTTGTTGCTTTGTAAAATGATACATAAATATAATCTTATTGGAAGTATTCAAAACTATTATTAAATCATAGTTTTTATAAGCCAACTATTCATGAAATTGAAAATACCCTAGATATTTCAACGAAATATCTAGGGTATTTAAACCAAATGGCACGCTTCTCATTATTGATTATAAGAAAAAGCAAACTAAAATATACAAATTAATTAATAACAATAGTCATAATTGAATGCTTTTTTAATGAAACTTCTATAGTTTGTTCTTTAATTTTTATAACTGTATTTTCTTTAAAATCATTTTGATTAAGGATTATAATACAAATAGAATTATCTGTATTTTTAAACGAACTACAAA
>JBGUER010000170.1:0-6105 GCA_041821285.1 Clostridiaceae bacterium | reverse complement strand
CAATCAACATCAACTCATGATATGAGCCTTTTAGCTGAAGGTTTATCAGATGTAGCAAAAAATCTTAATGATTTAACCAATCAATTTATAATATAAAATAGAATTATTTATACAAACAGCCTCCTGTACATATACAGAGGGCTGCAATATTTTAGATTCTCGAAACCTTATTTTTTCCTTGATTTTTTGCATTGTACAAAGCTTCATCCGCTTTTTTAATTAAGAAATTAATATTCATATATTGATTGGGAACTACAGACGCTATTCCTTGGCTTATTGTAATATTTTGTTTCATTGTTTTTTGTTCTTTAAGATTCTTTAGTCCTTCTACTTTAATTCTAAGTAACTCTGCAAAATTATTTCCTTCTTTTATACTAGTATTAGGTAGAACTATAATGAATTCATCCCCCCCATACCTAGCCACAAAATATGAAGTTTTTGTAACTGCGCTTTTTAATATATTGGCCACTATTTTTAAACACTTGTCACCTTGTACATGTCCATAATTATCATTATGTTTCTTAAAATTATCAATATCTATTAATATAAGAGATAACAACTCTTTATTTTCAACACTCCTTGTCCACTCTTTTTCAATAAACTCATCAAATCTTCTTCTATTTGGTATTTTAGTTAATCCATCAATATCAGATAAATTTTTCAATTTGCTATTTGCCATTTCCAATTGAGCTTGTATTTCTATTCTCTTAGTTATTTCTGCTTGTAGCATTTTTGATTTTTGTGCATTCTTTATGGCTATGGCTGCATAAGCACCAATAGATTCTAAAGTTTCAACGTGATAAGAAGAATATGCATTTTTTTTCTTACTTTGAACTGTTATTATTCCAATAATTTTATTATCTACCTTTAAAGGTACATATATAATAGAAAAAAGATTACTAGAATTAATCTTTTCACTATCCATATTAAAATAAATATCGTAAACCTCATCTATATCGTTAATAACTACAGTTTTATCATTTCTTATTGCATAAGCAGCTATACTATTTTGGCTATTAATTGATATTAAAGGTAACTTTTTTCTCTCCCCATCTTCTATAAAACAACTATAATTTATGTTTTTATAATCTGAACTCAATAATGCAATTCCAAATATACCTGCATCTACTAATTTATTTATATTTTCATAGCAAGTAGTTACTATCTCCTCTATTTCTCCAATAGAAGTTATTGTTTTACCAATATCCTTTATTATTTTTATCCTAGCATTATATTCTTCTAATGCTTTTGATTTTTCCCTTAACTCTTCATTTTTTTGAAGTGTTTTTTCTATCTCTAACTGAGTATTCATATTAAAACTCACTTGCTTCTTATTAGCTAATAAAATTTCCTTATTTACCATAGAGTGCTTCTTGAAATATTCTAAAGCTTGATCCTTATCATCAATTGACAAATAAAAATCACTCAAAATTGAGGTTATATCTGATATTGAAATATAATCATTTACATTTTGAGATATTTCTAACGCTTCTTTTAGAAAATTTATACCCTCTTCTACCCTGTCATACTCTAAAAGAAATCTAGAATATTTAATCAAAATATCTATCTTCGTAAATTTATCTTTATTATTATTAGCCCATATTATACTTTGTTTTATAAAACTTTCTCCATCCTTGATATTGTTCATTTTTATATATATTAACCCAATATACTCCAAAACTTCCGGCATAACAGAATTATAATTACTACTTTTAGCACTTTCATATGCCTTCTCTATGTACTTTAAAGCTTTATTATGATCTTCAGAGTAATAAGAAACTTCCGCTAAATTTAAATAATTAACGCAAATACCTTGAATATCATATTCTAATCTAATATTAAGACTCTCAGCATAATATTTTTCAGCTTTTTCAAAATACATAAGTATCCTATAAATTTCTCCAATATTATTTAGCGCGACTGCTTGCGCATTCATATTTTCAAATTTTTCTGATAAATCCTTTGCATTTAAAAAATAACTTATAGCAATCTCATAATTTTTAAAATAAAAATATATTGTCCCTATTGTATTTAAACATTCTGCTTCATAATCAACTAAATTTAATTTTTTTAATGATGATAAATTTTCAAAGGCTAGAAAAATAGCTTTTTCTAATTTACCTTGATTTCTATAAGCTTTCGCAATGTAGAGGTCAGCTATAGCTATACCTTGTTCATAATGTATATTCTGTGAAAGCTTTTTTGCCATTTCAGCATATTCTTTCGACTTATCAAAATCAACTTCTTCATATTTTCTTAATTTTTCAATTAATTCATTTATTGCACTAATTTTATCATCAGTACAATCCCTTGATGTTAACTTATTATCCCCCATAGTTAACCTACCTTCCAAGCAAATTATGAAATTATATTTAACTATTATTATACCATATCAAGGTAATTTTTATAATATTTTTTTAAATTTTCCATCCAAGTTCATCTACTTTATAATATTTAGAATACCACCCATCCTTATTAATTAAAGTCTTTGGACTTCCCACTTCTACTATTTCCCCATTTTCTATTATTATTATTTCATCACTATCAATAAACCCTGAAATACGATGGCTTATTGTAAGAATAGTTCTGTTCTTTGAAATATTCTTTATTGCATTAAATATTCTTTCTTCTGTTATTCTATCTAAACCTGATGTTACTTCATCTAAAAGCAATATTGGTGGATTTAATACTAAAGCTGAGGCAAGAGATAATAATTGATATTCTCCATTAGAGAAGCTACACTCCCCTTCACCAATCAAAGTATCATATCCATCTTTTAATTTAATAATATCATCATGAAGTCCAACGATTTTAGCAGCTTTTTCTATATCTTTAGATATTATGCTATCATCATATAAAGTTATAGCTTCCCTAATAGTTCCATCATAACAAGATGAAATTTGAGGTACTATTCCAATGTATTTACGGCGCAAATTTGCTTCCATAAAAAACGGATCTAATCCTCCTATCTTAATACTTCCAGTATTAGGCTTATAAAGACCCGCTGCAAGATTTAAAATAGTGCTTTTACCTGCTCCCGTCCTTCCAATAATAGCTACTTTACTACCTGGTTTTACATTGAAACTAATATTTTTAATAATCTCTTTACCATCATCATAAGAAAACGAACTATTTTCAAACTCAATACTTGGGTTTTCACTCAATGTTTGATCTTTTATTATATTTCTTATTTCCTCTTTTTCTTCTTCAAAAGTTTTTATTCTTCTCATTCCAGAAGCCGCCTGTTGAATAGTTTGAAATTCCATTGCTATGGCTTCTATAGGTGCAAGCATTCTTGATATAAGATCTATTACAGCTGCAATAGCACCAACTGTTATCCCAAAGGAACTAGGACTTGCTATAGCAACTAAAACAGTAATAACTATCGCTCTAAACACCTGCATCATACAAGGAAATAAAGAATCATATAGACTAGTTTTATGAACTGCATTTATATTTTCACTTAAAGGCTCTTGAAATTTATTTAAAAAGCTCTTTTCTTTTTTAAATATTTTTAAAGTTCTTATTCCATTAAATACTTCTTGAATAAATCCATTTATATGTGAAACCGCTTGTCTAGTTTCCATTTGCGCTTTAAAAGTAGCTTTTTTGAAAAATTTAGTTATAAAATATATTATAGGAATAATAATTAATGAATAAAGTGCTAATTTAGGGCTTAATATATAAATAGAAATAATAATACCTATAGCTTTTAATGTATCTGATATCATCCCTATAAGTCCTGAAGTAAACAAAGTCCCTACTGAATCTACATCAGAAGTAAAATAGCTCATTGTCTCTCCAACAGAATTATTTGAAAAATATGAAATAGGAAGATTTTGAAGCTTTTTAGCCATATTATATCTAATACTAGCTAACATATCTTGTCCAATAATAGCCATCATAAGTTCTTTTAACAAATCTGCTATTCCTGCAATTAAAACAGCCAATAAATAACAAAACGATAATTTCCATATACCACTATATATCCCATTTGAAATATTGTTATCTATTATATTTTTTAAAATTTGTGGAGGAACCAATTGCATTATTATTCCTATTATTATAGATAATATTAACACTAGAAACTGCAATCTTTTTTTATTAAATGTAATTTTAATTGAATTAGATATTATTTTATTATTAATCTAAATCACCCCCCATAAAATCTTGTGAATCAATTATATTGCTATATATTCCATTCTTCTCTAAAAGATCTTTATGCGTACCTTGTTCTTTTATTTCTCCCTTATCCAAAACCAAAACTAAATCTGAATATTGAAAAGCATGAAGTCTATGGGAAAATAATAATATTATTTTATCTTTATTATTTTTTCTTATTTCTTGTATTATCTTATCCTCTGTATAAATATCTACAGCAGAAAATGGATCATCTAATATTACTATACTAGAATCTTTATATAAGGCTCTTGCTAAAGATATCCTTTGTTTTTGTCCGCCTGATACCTTTTTACCTTTTTCTCCTACATTCGTTTTTACTCCGTTTTCGAAATCTTTTATATCTTCATTTAAACAAGCTATACTTAATACCTTATTTAGCTTGCTATCTTTTTCTAATTTTTCACCCCAAGTAATATTATCTTCTACACTCTCTGAAAAAAGTGATGAATCATGTCCCATATAAGTTATAGCATCTATTTTTTTATTGTATGATATATTTCTTAATTCATTGTTATCAAAATATATATTTCCTTCATAATCATAAAGCCCTGTTAAACAAAGTCCTAAAGCACTTTTCCCAGAACCCACAGACCCAGTTATTCCAACAATCATTCCTTTTTTAGCCTTAAAGGATATATTCTTTATAACTGTTTTATCTCCTGTTGGATACTTAAAAGATAATTTTTCTACAACAAGCTGACTAAATAGGGGGGACGGTTCAGTAAAATCCTCACTTTTTTTATTGTTAAATAGGGGTTTAACTCTATTCCATGAAGCTTTAGCACCTTGCTGAATATTAAAAACTTTTGCAGCTGTAGTTGTCCTTTTACAAAGTGACATAAACATAATAATATATGCTGTAAATTCTCCTATCGTCCAATTCCCTCCAATAACCTTATCTCCACCTAACGCTATTACTACAATAATTCCTATAGAAGCTAACGATTCATATATAGGGGCTAGTCCATTTTTTAAAAATGTAGACGCAGAAGTTTTTTTAGCTTGTATATCTAGTTTTTCTTTAAATCTTTCAATTTCAGCTTCTTCTCTTCCATATAATCTTAAAATATTTATTTCAGATATAATCTTTCTTATTTCCATGGTAGTTTTAGCGTTAGCCGTTCTAGCTTCTTTAGACTTTTTACTAACAGTTTTTCTCATAAGCTGGGCAAATATTATAACAAAAGGAATAGGAATAGCTGCCAGTAAAGTTATTTGCGCGTCGTAAATCAAAAGTGCTACTAAATACGCAATCATAAGCACTCCTGTATCCCATAGTTCTGTTATAGTTTTTCTAACAGCCTCAACTACTATATCCACGTCTCCTATAGTAGTTGACATCATATCTCCAACCTTTCCTTTTTCTATATTATTTAAATCAGAACTGAGTATTGATTCCATTATTCCAACACGCATATCACCGCTCATTCTATTTGCCATATCTCGAACATAATATCTTTTAAAAAATCTTGAAATTTGAAAAGATAAAGTAATCATAATAAAATAAAATCCAAATAGTAATACCTTATTTATATTTTTAGATAAAGCAGCATCTAATAATTTACCTTGAAATATTGGTCCTAAAACAATAGCAGAATTAAATAATATACCTGATACGGCAGTTACTATAAATTGTTTTTTGTATTTTTTTACATATGAAATTAATTTATTAGGTATCTTAGGTGGTGAAAATATTATATTTGATTTTTTATTCTTCATTAAAATCCCCCGTTCATATACTTGAAATATAGATTTATTACTATATATTATACAACTTGTTCATTAATTAATTTGCAAAATTTCTATGAATATAAATGAATAAAATAAGGTACACTCCTTATTTTTATAAATATTAATATTATTTGATAACCGTCCCCATTTATACTACAATAATCTTATTGGGGCCTGACCCCTGGGTGTAAA
>JBGUER010000169.1:0-6400 GCA_041821285.1 Clostridiaceae bacterium | reverse complement strand
AAGATATTTATTTAAACGTTCGTATTTGTTTAGATTGATTTATTATTAATGTTTACAACTACATTATACGAGGAGGTATATATGATTATATCAAATAAAGAAAAAGGTGATTTAGGAGAGGGTTTTGCAATAGAATATTTAAAGAAAAAGAATATAAAAATACTAGATAAAAATTTCAGAATAAGGACTGGTGAGATAGATATTATTGGAGTAGATAAAAATATTTTAGTTTTTTATGAAGTCAAAACAAGAACAAATTATCATTTTGGACTCCCTTGTGAAGCTGTAAATTTAGCTAAGAAAAAAAACATAAAAAAATTAGCTGAATTTTATATATTAAAAAACAACTATTTTCAATATGATATTAGATTTGATGTTGTAGAAATATATTTAGATAAAAATGCAAAATTTAAAAAAATAGAATGGATAAAAAATGCATTTTAAAAGCAGAGATAAAAATCTCTGCTTAAATGATATTAGATAAAAAATATGTTCTATGTATTTCACAAGGTCCATGTTTTTTTATAGCTTCAATATGTTTTTGAGTTCCATAACCTGCATTTTTTTCAAATCCATAATTTCCATATATTTTTGCATACTCTTTCATAAGATCATCTCTATAAACTTTAGCGAGTATTGAAGCACAGGCTATAGAAGCACTTTTATTATCGCCTTTTACTATTCCTGTACTTTTAATATTAAAATCCTTTATTGGGTATCCATCTGATAGGATGAAATCAGGTCTACATTTTAAGCCCTTAACTGCAATTTTAAATACTTCGTTATTGCACCAAGCTATTCCTCTTCGGTCAATATCATCTGCATCTATTATCGCTATGCTGAAAGCCAATGCTTGCTGTTTGATTTTTGTCGATAGAGCCTGTCTTTTAGTTTCGCTAAGTTTTTTAGAATCTTTAATACCTAAAATTAAATCTTGAACATTTTCATAATCTAGCTTTAAAATAACTGCGGAAGCTGCTATAGGTCCTGCTAAAGGACCACGTCCTACTTCATCTACACCAGCTATTAAAATGTCATTTCCAAAACTTCTATCAAATTCATAGAGTTTTTCTACTCTTTTAATTTCTAATTTTAGATTATTAATTTTTTTTTCTAAAGAAATCCCTAAACTTATTACATTTTTTCTTTTATCATTTTTCAATATGTTTATATAATTTAAATTAAGTTCATTATTTATATTATTTATACTTAATAATGAACTCTCTTCTTTAGAAATGATATTTTTTATTTCTTTGAAACTCATGTCTTTTATATAATTTAAATTTTCCATCATTTTCCCCCTATTAGACAGGAGTGTTTGGCTTTTCTAAAGAAATTTTCCCTAGTTTTCCACCTCTAAATTCATCAAGTAAAATTACTGCTATTCTATTATAATTTATTTGATTTCCAGGTAATATAGCACCACGTTTTCTTGCCATAATATCTAAAAGTTCTAAAGGATTTTCACTTAATTCATCTAATTTATATCTTTCTTTTATATTTTTAGGATATTCTAATTTTAATTTTTCAACAAGTTTTAATGCTAACTCTTCTATATCCATTATTTCATCTTTTATTGCTCCTGTAAATGCTAAATCTAGTGAAGTGGTTTCACTTCCAAGTCTAGGCCAAAGAACTCCTGGTGTATCCATAAGTTCTATTTTATATTTTGTTTTTATCCATTGTTTGGATTTTGTAACTCCAGGTTTATCACCAGTTTTAGCTATATTACTATTTGCCATTTTGTTAATAAAAGAAGATTTACCAACATTCGGGATACCAACTACCATAGCTCTAGTAGTTATATTAATCAAACCTTTTGATTTAAGTCGGTCATGTTTCTTTTTTAAAAGTAAATCTAAACTAGGCTTTACATCTTTAAGACCGGATCCTGTTATTGAGTTTACTGGTATTACTTTTATATTATCTTTTGAAAGAAATTCTATCCATTCTTTAGTTGTCTTTGCATCACTTAAATCACTTTTGTTTAGTAATATTAATCTTGGTTTGTCCTTACATATTTCATCTATATCAGGATTTTTACTTGATTCTACAATTCGAGCGTCTCTTATTTCTATTACAGCATCAACTAGTTTTAGGTTTTCTCCTATTTGTCTTCTAGTTTTTGCCATGTGTCCTGGATACCAATTTATAGCCATTTATTTTAACACTCCTATTTTATTAAAAGGATAAAGTCTAAATGCTGCTTTTCCTAATACTAAATCTTCGTCTACAAAACCTACGCTGCTTTCTCTACTATCCATACTATTATTTCTGTTGTCTCCCATTACAAAAAAAGTGCCATCTGGGACAGTTACTTCATTAAAGTCAGAATTCATAGGTTCGTATATATACTCTTCTTCTTTAAGTTCATTATTTATATATAATTTACCATCTTCTATTTTAATTTTATCCCCACCAGTTGCTATAACTCTTTTTATGAATTTTTCTCTAGTATCTGAAGGATATTTAAATACAATAATATCACCCATTTTA
Organism: Clostridiaceae bacterium; assembly: GCA_041821285.1. GTDB lineage: Bacteria > Bacillota > Clostridia > Clostridiales > Clostridiaceae > JAJBWD01. Next base: position 3,904 of record JBGUER010000169.1, on the reverse strand, counting down.
GGTTCTCTAAAATAATAGGTAATTTTTTCCAATATTAATCTATCTCCATTATCAAGAGTATTATACATGGAGGTTTTTTCTACGGTAACAGTTTGAAATACAAAGGTAATAATAAGTATTGCAGCTATTATAGCAATAGCTAGTGACTTAACAAATTCTAATACTTCTTTCAATTTAACACCACCTATATAGAAAAAAAGGGCTATACAGCCCATTTTTCTTAAAGTCTTTCTTTTACCTTAGCAGCTTTACCAACTCTATCTCTTAAATAGAATAATTTAGCTCTTCTAACTTTACCATGTCTTACTACTTCAATTTTTTCAATGCTTGGAACATTTAATGGGAAAGTTTTTTCAACACCAACACCATAAGCTACTCTTCTTACGGTAAAGCTTTCTCTTAAACCACCATTTTGTATTTTAAGTACAGTACCTTCAAATACTTGAATTCTTTCTCTAGTTCCTTCTTTAATTTTTAATGATACCTTTACTGTATCACCAACATTAAATTTAGGTAGGTCTGTTCTTATTTGTTCAGCTTCGATTTGTCTTATTACTTCTAACATGTGCATTCCCTCCTTTGAGATTTTATTTGACGTTCTTGCTTTGCTTTGAAAACAGAGGACCGCCCGTACTAGCACAAAGTACATTTTACTATATATTTATACTTTTTTCAAGTTATTTTTTTTCATGTATTTTCTATATAAATCAGGTCTAAGATTTTTGGTTATTTTTTTTGATTGGTCTAATCTCCAATTGTCAATATTTTTGTGATGCCCAGATAAAAGAACATCAGGAACAGCATCTCCATCAAATACAGGCGGTCTTGTATATTGGGGATATTCTAGTAAATCATTTTCAAAGGATTCGTCTAAATAGCTTGCTTTAGAGGATAAAACATCTGGGACAAATCTTAATATAGAGTCAACGATTGGAATACAAGCCATTTCTCCACCGGTCAAAATGAAATCTCCTAAGGATATTTCCATATCTATGTATTCATATATTCTTTCATCTATTCCTTCATAATGTCCGCAAAGGAAAATAATATTTTCTAATGAAGATAATTCTTTAGATATATTTTGATTAAAAGTTTTACCACGTGGTCCTAAAAAAATAACAGGTCCATTATTATATTTTTTAATTTCTTTTATTGAATCTATAACAGGTTGCGCCATAAGAACCATCCCAGCGCCTCCACCATAGGGGTAATCATCCACCTTATTATGTTTATCTAAAGTGAAATCTCTTATATTTACAGTATTTATATCAACTATATTTTTTTCTTTTGCTCTTCCTATTATGCTTTGATTAAATATATCAAACATATCTGGAAATAAAGTCAATATATCAATCTTCATACCAATCACCTAGTGGTTTTATTATGATCTTTTTTTCGTCAATATTTATTTCCATCACCACATCCTTTAGTGCTGGAACCAGAACTTCTTTAATACCCTTTACCCAATAAACATCATTACTTCCTGTTTTTATCACATCGTAGATTTCACCAAAATAAAAGTCGTTTGAGTCAAAAACTTTACATCCTATTATATCTGCAATAAAATAATTGCCTTTTTTTAATTTAGCTGCATTTGTTCTATCTATATCTATATATTTATCTTTATAGTTATCTACATCTTCTATAGTATCTATTCCTTCTATTTTCATAATAACCAATTTGGCTTGCAATTTTACCCAAACAACATTTCGTTCTATTCCGTTTATATATACTATTTTTAGTTTTCTAAATCTTTTTATGTCATCAGTTAAAGGATATACTTTTAATTCACCTTTTATACCGTGTGAGTTTATTATTTGTCCTATAGATAAGAATTCTTTCAAATCTTAACCTCCTTTATATTTAAATTCAAACTTTATTATAATCATAATTAGTTAGATTGTCATTATTTATCTAAAAAAAATAAAATTAAAAGAGTTAGGATAACCTAACTCTAAATAATCTCAACAACTACTCTTTTATTTTCTTTTATAGCAGCTGCCTTTACAACAGTTCTTATAGCCTTAGCTATCCTTCCCTGTTTTCCTATAACTTTACCCATATCCTCTTGTGCAACTTTTAGTTCAAGAATTAAGGATTGCTCTTTAATAACTTCTGTAACTTGAACTTTATCTGGGCTGTCCACTAGTGACTTTGCGATAATTTCTACTAATTCACGCATTACTACACCCCCAGTTAATTATTTTGCTTCTATTACACCTGTTTGTTTTAAAAGCCTTTTAACAGTTTCTGTTGGTTGAGCACCATTACCTATCCATTTCATAGCTTTTTCGCTATCAATTTTAATAGTTTTTGGTGTTGTTAATGGATTATAATATCCAATTTCTTCGATAAATTTTCCATCTCTTGGGGATCTAGAATCTGCGATAACTATTCTATAAAACGGAGCTTTATGCGCACCCATTCTTTTTAATCTCATTTTTACTGCCATGTTTTCACCTCCTTAAAATTCAGCCTATATATTAGTTAAAAAGGAAATTTGCCAAGTAATCCTCTTTTGGAGTTTTTTTGCATTCCTTTAAACTGTTTCATCATCTTTTTCATGTTCTCAAAATCTTTAACTAATTTATTTACTTGTTTTATTGTTGAACCAGAACCATCAGCTATTCTTTTTTTCCTAGAACTATTTTTTAAAAGGTTCGGATTTTTTCTTTCGGTATATGTCATTGAATAAATAATAGATTCTATTTTCTTAAGTTCATTTTCACTATTTGATAAATCAACACCTTGAAGCATTTTCGAATTAACTCCTGGCATCATTTCCATTATTTTATTCATAGGTCCTAATTTTTTCATTTGTTGCATTGAAGCTAGAAAATCATCATAGTCAAAGTTTTGACTCATCATTTTATTACCAAGATTTTTAGCTTCTTCATCGTCTATTTCAAGTTGTGCTTTTTCTATAAGGGATAATACATCTCCCATACCAAGAATTCTAGAAGCCATTCTATCTGGATGGAATACTTCTAAATCACTGATTTTTTCACCTATTCCAACATATTTAATTGGTTTTCCTGTAATAGATTTTATCGATAGAGCTGCTCCACCTCGTGTATCACCATCTAACTTGGTTAAAACCACTCCTGAAATTTCTAATTTTGAATTAAAGCTTTCTGCTACATTTACAGCATCTTGTCCTGTCATAGAATCAACTACTAATAATATTTCAGATGGGTCTACACCCTTTTTTATATCACTAAGTTCATTCATTAAATTATCATCTATATGAAGTCTTCCAGCAGTATCTAAAATAACTACTGTATTGCCATTGCCTTTAGCATGTTCTATAGAAGCTTTTGCAATGTCTATAGGACTTTGTTTGTCTCCCATAGTAAATACAGGTATATCTATTTGAGTGCCTAATACTTGAAGTTGTTTTATAGCAGCTGGTCTATATACATCACAAGCTACTAATAAAGGTTTTTTGTTCTTTTTTCTAAGATCTAGTGCTAATTTAGCTGCCATTGTAGTTTTACCAGCACCTTGAAGACCAACTAACATAATAACAGAAATTGGTTTTGATAAATCAATTTTGCTTTCAGTAGTTCCCATTAAAGCGGTTAATTCTTCATTTACAACTTTTATAACCTGCTGACCTGGAGTTAAACTTTTTAAAACGTCTTCTCCTAAAGCCTTTTCACTTACATTATTTATAAAGGTTTTTACAACTTTATAATTAACATCTGCTTCTAATAAAGCAAGCTTAACTTCTCGCATAGCGTTTTTTATATCTTTTTCGCTAAGCATTCCCTTACCTTTAAGTTTTTTTATCGTGTCTTGTAGTTTAGAGGATAATCCTTCAAAAGCCATTTAAACCTCCTAATTCATTTCATTTAATTTAACTAATATTTCATTTAATTTTTTTTTACTATCTTCATCTATG
>JBGUER010000168.1:0-6402 GCA_041821285.1 Clostridiaceae bacterium | reverse complement strand
CTACGGAAGCTTATGATATGAGTATAGCATCATAAGGGTAGTCTGATTTAACCGTTTGCCATTGACAATGAGCCTCTAGGCATGTGAAATAGTTGCATCGAGGCCTACATTATAAAGAATATGATGCAGGCCATAGCAAATCAGTTTATCACATGCCTACTCATTGTAAATGGTTCGTTACACCAAACTAGATACTTATAAAACTGTAATATAAATACATTCAGAAATTTATTTAGAAATTCCGGACATTTAATGTTGCAATTTTTACTTTCACATAATGCCTCACTTAAATTATTTCTTTTATAATAAATATGTTGCAATATATAGTTTTACAACTACTTAAATTAGCATTAATATTAATATTATGATATTATTAACTAACTAAAAAATATAAATTAAAGAAAGGTAGACTAAAATGGATTTTAAAGAATTAGGTATTAGTGAAGATATATTAAAAATATTAAAAAGAGAGGGTATTAGTGTTCCAACCCCAATTCAAAGCGAAAGTATCAGTATTATAAAAGATGGAAAAGATGTTATTGCAGAGGCTCAAACTGGTACTGGGAAAACACTAGCATTCCTGCTTCCTATTTTTGAAAATATATCACCAGATATAGATGAAGTTCAAACACTTATTATCACTCCAACTAGAGAACTGGCTATTCAAATAACAGATGAAGCAGCAAAGCTAAATCAAGCTCGAAATATAAATATACTATCTGCATATGGTGGTAAAAATATAGGATCTCAACTTAAGAAACTTAAAAATAATATTCATCTGATAATTGCAACTCCAGGTAGACTTTTAGACCATATTGAAAGAAAAACTGTTGACCTCAGCAAATTAAAGACCTTAGTGTTAGATGAAGCAGACCAACTACTTTTAATGGGATTTAAAAATGATATGGAAGCTATTATAAAAGAAACATCTAAAAAACGTCAGACTCTTTATTTTTCAGCGACTTTAAATTCTGATGTTAAAAAATTAGCTTATAGATATATGACTGACCCTATCACATTATCCATAAAAAAAGAAAAGGTAACTCTTGACAATATCAAACAATTTGTTGTAGAAACTACAGATAGACATAAACAAGATACTTTATGTAGTGTTTTAGATCAGGATAATCCTTATATGGCTATAATATTTTGTAGAACTAAAAGAAGAGCTGATGATCTTGAAATGGGGCTTTATAAACGTGGATATGATTGTAAGAAACTTCACAGCGATATAGTTCAAGCAAAACGAGAGAGAATAATGAAATCTTTTAAGAATGGAGATTTCCAATATTTAATAGCTACAGATGTTGCAGCTAGAGGTCTTGACATAAGTAATGTAACTCATATATACAATTACGACATTCCAGAGACTTCCGACGCTTATATACATCGTATAGGTAGGACAGGAAGAGCTGGTGAAGACGGCACAACTTGCCTATTTGTAGATCCAAAGGATAACAAAACTCTAGAAGAAATAGAAAAGAAAATTAAATTTAAAATACCTAGAAGAAAATTAGAATAATAAAAAATCAGGGTAGCTTTTACGAGACTACCCTGATTTTTTTATAATTATTAAGCTTTAATTCTATGTGATTTTTTATATATTGAATCTACAATAATAGATATAGCTCCATCTCCAGTTACATTTGTTGCTGTTCCAAAACTATCTTGAGCAAAATGAAGTGCTATCATTAACGCTTGTTGCGCTGCTGTAAACCCAAGCATATTCTCAAGCAAACCTAAAGCCGCCATAACACCACCCCCTGGAATACCTGGTGCTGCAACCATTGTTATTCCTAACATAAATATAAATGGCATCATTACACTAAAACTTGGTGTTACTCCTGAAAGTAACATTACTCCCATTGAAGCAAGTACTAAAGTAATAGTATCCCCAGCTAAATGAATAGTAGCACCTAGTGGTATTACAAAATCCACAACATCATCAGATACATAGTTTTTTCTAGCACATTCTAATGTTACTGGAATAGTTGCTGCACTAGATTGAGTACCTAAAGCTGTAAAATATGCTGGCAACATATTTTTAATTGATTTGATAGGTTTTTTCCCACTTAACGCCCAAGCTATTGTATATTGAAGTAAAATATACCCAACTTGCAATAATAAAATTAATACAAACACAGAAGAAAACGCCTTCATTGTTCTAAATATTTCACCTGTTGCAGAAATCTTTGCAAATATCCCTGCTATATGTATTGGTATTAATGGAATAATAACATGCTTAACTACCAGTTCCACTATATGCTGAAAATCTTTTACTGCATTAAATAAATATTTATTTTCCAGTTTAGACATTCCTATTCCTAAAACAAATGATAATACTAAAGCAGTCATAACTCCCATGATTGTACCCATTTCAATATTAAAAAATGGATTCAAATCTAATTCTGATTTTTCTGCAACTTCTGCAACTTTTATAACTTTAGGTAAAATAGAACTTCCTAACAAAAATGCTATAAAACCTGCGACTACAGCTGAACAATATGCTATCCCTGCTGTTATTCCTAACATCTTACCTGCTTCTTTACCTAAATCCGCAATTCCTGGTGCAACAAATCCGATAATGATACATGGAATAATAAATTTAAGAAAATTTCCAAAAATAGCACTAAATGTTCCCATGAGTCTTACTAAAACATACTGATCAATACTTCTTGACACTAACCCAATAATAATACCTAAAATAATTCCTAATATAAGCTTTGGTAATAGCCCAAATTTTTTCATTAAACTCGCCCCCTTATTTTTTACGTACCATTTAATAGTAAATCATATGCATATAATATTCAAGTTTTATGCATAATATTATTAGTGTTATACATTAGTGAACTTTTATATTTAACATCTCATAAAATATATGGTGATATATAAATATAATTCATGATCTAATAATATTGAAAATATTTACTAATAAGAATAAAATAGTATGTATGGAGGTGACTGTCATGCCAGATAAGGGTAAAAGTAAAAGTGGCTCTTCTAAAAAAGGCGAGAAAAAGAAAAAAAGTAAAAAAAGCTAAAAACCACAACACATAACTAAAATGAAATACCTCCTGTCAACTTGACGGGAGGCACTTCTCTAAGTATTGAATTTTTATTTTCTATGATATTTATTTATTGCTTTTTTCTTTAACTTCACACCTACTGTACAACTAAGAAATCTATTAATCATTACTTCTTTTGTTGATTTCGTTTCTATAAACACATCATATTTCTTACATAATTTTGTTAAGTCAGATTTAGTTATATCTTTAGAATTCATAAAAGTTTTTGCCACTTTCATACTGTCCATAACAATAATACGTTTATATATTTCATCACTAGTCATTAATTTACCCTCTATCCTTCTATAACTTTATTTATTTTCCTATCTACAGAAGCCTATTATATCATAAACTTCACATCATAACTAAAAAAACATATAAACATACTACTAAAAGGTAAATTTGTTAAACTCTATAGTTGAGTATAAATCATTTTTATTATAAAATTATAATTCAGGAGGTGTTTAAATGAACACTATAACAGAATCCTTAAAAAGCAGCACTGCTTTTTTAGATTCATTAAGTAATTATATTCCATCAGTTATTATTAGAGCTTTACTTGTATCTCTAGTGATTCTTCTTTTATTTTACGTTTTAAGAAAATTTTTTGTAAAATATTTATTTAAAATATTATTAAAACTAACCTCTAAAACCCACACTAAACTTGATGAGAAACTGCTATATGCTTTTGAAAAACCAATTAAATCATCAATTATGGTAATTGGAGTATTTTTTTCAGCAAAATATTTTGCAGCTCAATTCGGATACGGTGTTGCCACAGTTTACATAAAACTTCTTCGTAGCGCGTTAATAGGTCTTTTTTCTTGGGGGTTATATAATTTAACAAATGAAGATTCCTTACTTTATTATAAACTTCAAGATAAATACAAACTTAGTATTGATAAAATCATTTATACTTTTTTAGCTAAAATTCTTAGATTTATTATAGTAGCACTTACTTTATCTATTATTGCTGAAGAATTTGGGTTTAACGTAAATGGATTTATCACAGGACTTGGTATTGGTGGACTTGCAGTTGCCTTAGCAGCTCAAGATACTCTAGGAAATATTTTTGGTGGCTTTGCTATAATTTTGGATAAGCCCTTCTCAATAGGAGATTGGATAAAAACAAGTTCTGCAGAAGGCACTGTAGAAGACATAAACTTTAGAAGCACAAAAATAAGAACTTTTGCAAATGCAATTGTAACTGTTCCAAACTCTAATTTGTCAAATGAGTCTATCACTAATTGGACCCGAATGGGGAAACGAAGGATAACTTTTAATTTGGGAGTTTCTTATAGTACTCCAAAAGATAAAATTCAAATTTGTATAAAAAGAATTAAAGAAATGCTTAAAGAAAATACAGATATAAACCAAGATACAATTTTCGTTAATTTCGATAAATTTAATGATAGTAGTTTAGATATATTTTTATATTTTTTCACTAATACTACAAATTGGGGAGAATATCTAAAAATCAAAGAAAAAATAAATTATCAAATCATGGAGATACTTGAAGAAGAAAATGTCAGCATTGCATTTCCTAGTAGAAGTATCTATATTGAAAAATAATGCATATATTTTCATCTTATGACCATACTATTAATGAAATTAATATGTGGGAGGTGTTTTTTATGCCAAAGGCTAAACAATATGTAAATCAAAGTATATCAACAGTTCAAAGTACAGTTACATCATTAGAACAAGCACTTAGTTCTGCAGAAAAACAAGATAACAAAACTAAAATTCAATCAGCTATAGACTCTCTTAATTCTGCATGTCAACAATTATCAAATTTTCAAGACTAAAAATTAATATAAAAAATCCTGTGATTTATAAAATCATAGGATTTTTTATTTGTTAATTATTATTTACATGCATTTTGTGCTGCTATTCTTCCAAACACTAAACACTCTGTAATAGCGCAACTTCCAAGACGAGATGCACCATGAACTCCCCCAGTTACTTCACCAGCTGCATACAATCCCTTTATCACTTTACCGTCATAATCAAGAACCTGGCCTTTTGCATTTATTCTTATACCACCCATAGTGTAATGGACTTTAGGCCACAAACGGACTCCATAAAAAGGTGGCTCTTTTATTGGCTTAGCATTTTCGATAATGGGCTTATTAAAATATTTATCAAAACCATCTGAAACACAATCATTAAACTTATTAATTGAATCTTCAAAGTTCTCTATTGAAACATTGTAAAATTCTGCAAATTCATTGAATGTGTTGAATTTTTTTACAACACCTTTTTTAATACATCTATCTAAATTCCAACCAGATTCTTTAACTGCTTTTGAATCCGCAATACCTATACAAGGATGATCAATAGATAATATTTTATCTGAAAGTGTTTTTCTATCTGCAAGTTCATTTACAAAACGGCTCCCTGTTTCAGGATCAACAATCATACCATACTGAAATAATATATATTCTGTGAATTGTGGTGCAGCACCATATCCTTTTTCATCAGGTGAACCCCATGGTCCAAGCTGTATCTGGGATAAATGAACAGATGCAGCTCCTATTTTAAGAGCCTGTTTAATTACTTCTGCAGTTGCGAAAGGCTTATTTGTACTATCAATTTTTTCTGTAAGCCGTGGATCTTGTACACTCCTAAAAGAAACATCACTGCCAAATCCACCTGCTGCAAGAATAACACCTTTTTCTGCTTTTATGTATCTTTTTATTCCTTGGTCTGGATTTTTATAATCATAGTTTTCTCTAATAACAACACCACATACTTTTCCATCTGCATCTTGAACGAAACTCTCAAAATACATGGAAAGCCTTATTTCTATTCCTAATTCTTTAGCTTTTTCAACTTGCTTTTTTATAATAGTTACACCAGAAATATTCTTAGCAGTATAACAACGTGGAACCAGATGTCCTCCAAACTGGTCAATTCTATCCAAATATTCCACTCCAAGATAGTCACGTGACCATTCAAAAACATCTTTCGCATTATCAACTACAGTCCGTACAAGCTCAGGATAATTAATTCCAAGACCAGCGCTCATCATATCTTTATACATCATATCAGGGCAATCGTTTATACCATATTTTCCCTGAAGTAGAGTTCCTGGCGCTGCAATACCTCCATCACTTATAATTGAATTTCCTCCTACTGCTTTCATTTTTTCAAAAACAACAACAGATTTTCCAGCATTCTTAGCTTCTATAGCTGCGGTAAGCCCTGCAAAGCCACTTCCTATTACCACAATATCTATTTCTTCATTCCATATATTCCCCATATTCTATAAACCATCCTTTAACATATCATTCTTATATTTTATATTATTCTCTTCACACCACTGAATTATCTT
>JBGUER010000167.1:0-6501 GCA_041821285.1 Clostridiaceae bacterium | reverse complement strand
CCTTCACGGCAAGTAGCAAGTACATCATCAAAGTAATCAGATATATTACGGACAATATAGGTTTCTCCAATATCTGTAGTGGTTATATGGATTGCTTTTTCAAATATTTTTAAAAAGTCTTTTCTGTAAGCTTCTTTCTCTTTTTCACTTAAAATATCATTAATATCAAAATATTTATAGTACGCGGTTATAGCTTCAAAATAATCTTTAATAACTTTGCCACGTCCATTTTTGCTAGCTGTTTGATTGGTATAATTTGATTTTAATTCACTATACCCTAAATAAATTCCATTAACAAATAAAGTTATATCCGGTCTAAATGAAAATATTTGGTTATCATTATATTTATATTTATAAGGTAATTCTTGAACTACTGAAAAAATATTTTCATCGAATAGATTATTATCATAAATAACACTATCACCAGTATAAAAAAGGTTAATTTTTATACCTTGCAAAGTAACAGTCTTATTATTGTTAATAAATAGCGCCATATTACGGCTGCTTCCTATACGTTCTTTTATTAATTCAATTAAATCTTTAAGGAGTTTATTTTTATCTCCACTATATTTTTTTAATAAAATTTCATAAGGCTTTTTATTTTGTGTTGTCTCAGATATAAATTCTTCTAAATCCTCTTCTATAATTAAAGAATTGGTTATAGTATTAGCTTTTACTTCTCGGTATCCAATGGATTCCTTAAAAAATGGTATTAAAAATTTATCTTGTAGATTAATTTCATTCATACTTATTCCTCTTCCCCTGTAACTTTAATTTTTCCAGTAACTACATCGTTGATAAGTGTTTTACGAAGTTCTTTTAACTTTTCAATTTCAGTGTTTATGGTAGCTATGATATGGTCCATTTGAGTAGTTTTAGTGTCTAGGTAGTTAGCAATAGCTTGTTGTTCTTGTAGTGGAGGGATAACAATTACTAGATTGTTTATCTTCTCAATTTTTAAATTTATACGAGTGAATCCTTTACCCTCAATAGAAATACTATTTCTATATGTCTTCGATATTAAAAGATAGTTTATAAAATTTGGGGATATATAACTTTTAGTAAATCTAATTCCCTTACAAAAACTATTAAGATAAGTATCGATTAAATCTATTTTTAATAATGCTGATTTACCTATATCTTCGTAATTTTCTGAACTCATAAGAATAAATAAATCATTTTGTTTTATTTTATTTTGTTTTTCATAAGGATAAATTATTACTTTCTTCATATAATTTGGTGATATGTTCTGATTATTAGCTATGTTTACAAAAGTAATATAGTTCCTACTATATTTATTTCCATCTTTAAAATCATCTTTACTTTTACCTGATAATCCACTATATAAAAAGCCTAAGTCTTTAAATCTTTTCACTTCCCAATGTTCTGGTATTTCTCCAATCCATTCAATTCCACTGTCTTTCATTGCCACTGTCTTGTCTAATCCTCGTGTTACAATTTCATTAATAAGTGATTTCTTAATTTCACTGTATTTAGCAGATTTTTTAGTAAGTAACTCTATTTTGTGGTCAATTTGGGCTGTTTTTATATCTAAGTAATCGGCGATGGCTTGTTGCTCTTGTAATGATGGAATTGTACATAGTAAATCTCCAATAATTGATGAATTTATAGCTGGATAGCTAACTCCTTTTGATAGAGCACAAATTTCATTAACAATTATATCTGATGCTAATAAATATGAAATAAATTTTCTGAAAATATCATTACTAGGCGAAATAACAGCAAATCCAGTTGAAACTATTAAATTTGATATATCTTCATCAATTGAAGTAATTGCTTTTAAATATGTACGGACAGTAGAAATTATAGTATCACCTTTTTTAACAATACGTCTTGCTCTGGATGGTGAATTTTTAAATATCATATGTTCAGTAATACATTCTTTAACTCCATATGTAACATTCCCAATATCTATATAATCAAACTCATAGCTTTCTGATGTATTTTCCGAAAGCGTTAAATTATTAATCTTAGATATTTCTTTCAAGCGTTTTATTCCCCAATGTTCAGGTATTGCTCCAATCCATTCAATCCCACTATCTTTATATCCCTCATACATTTCAAATTCATGTTCCATTATAACCCCAGCCCTTCTTCAAGTAGCTTTAATTCTTTTTCAATATTATCAATCTCTGCTAAAATTTCTGTTACTTCTCTTAGTTTCTCTGGCTTATAAAAAACTTTATTAAAGTTTATCTCTACACCTACTGTATTATTTAAATATACAAAAGGTTTAGTTATATATTTAGCCATAAAATCTTCTATTCCCTTTTGATTTTGTACTGCATCTCTATGATAAGGTATGATTTCATAATCCTTTTGATAATCTGGCATAAGTTCCGCAATTATTATAATACGTTCAGTCTGTGTTTTAGTAGCTTTTTTAAATGAAGCTTTTACTAGGATTTTACCGCAACCTAAAATCTCTTTTATACCTTTATATTCTTTTACTAAAGTTTCCTTTTCATTATCAAACCAATATTTCCCCTTAGCTGTTGTTATTATTAAAGGTTGTTCTTTATAATCTAAAGATGTAACAAAAGGTTTAATATCTTTTTCAAAAGCATCAAATAAAGAAGTATATTTAGTTTTATCAAAAGTTGTAATTTCAGTTTCTGTAAGTTCACCCTCGCCATTACTAATTTTTATTGGATTTAATTTTAAAGATTTTGCTCTTTCCTCTAATCCTGTCTTTTTATTAACTACCATAGGTAATTGTGATTCAAAGCTATTTCCATCTTCATCTACATTAGTAAGCATTATAGCTTGTTTATTAAAATAAAAGGACTCTTTATCAAATACTTTGGCATATTCATTAGATTCATATTTAGTTAGAGTCTCCACTATTTCTAAGCGGTTATTTTCATCTACTTCTTTACGTTTTGAACCTTTGCTTTTTTTAAGTGGCTTAAATTTTTCGCTAGCATTAATTAACATTATTTTATCTTTATGCTCAAGCTTTTTATTTTTGTTTTTATTTAGTACCCATAAATAAGTATAAATTCCTGTATTGAAAAATTCATCTGTAGGCAATTGAATTATAGCTTCAACTATATCTGAATCAAGCATCCATTTACGAATATTACTTTCTGCCGAACCAGCATCTCCACTAAATAATGTGGAACCATTATGAACGACAACTCCAATTCCCTTTAGATCCATTTTTGAAATTAGATGTTGCATAAATAATAACTGACCGTCAGAAATAGATGGATTATATTTAAAACGTCCTGTTTTATCATTCCTAATATCTTTTTCATAACCTTTCCAGCTTACTCCATAAGGTGGATTTGCTACAACTACATCAAATTCTTCATTATAGAATTTATCATTTACAAGAGTATTTCCATGTTCTATTTTAGAGTCTTCACGGAAACGGCTTTCAATTTTAGATAGTGCATATAGTGCATCATTCCAATCTTGCCCAAATGTTTGTGTAAGACGTGTGAATTTCTCCTTAATACGATCTTCAACTCCGAACAACATATTTCCTCCACCACAAGTGCAGTCGTAGATTTTAAGTAGAGTTTCAGAGTCCTCAATTTTAGAAGTAATAATTTCAGAAATTAAAGCAATAACATCATCAGGAGTATATTGTTCCCCTGAAGTTTCAGCTGAAATATCTGCCCATTTACGTTTAATATGTTCTTCAAGTGTAGTTATTTCTGAATTATTAAAAGGTTTAAGATCTATTCCCGACCATATTTTAGTATATCCAAGCAGAACTTTTTTTGCATCAAGTTTATTAATTACACCTCTTATATCAAGATATTTTTCTCCTTCGTGGTTTTCTACCCCAAGTAAATCCCTTGTTTCACTATCAAAACCATTAAGATATGCATTAAAATCAATTTTAAAAGATTTATCATTTTCACAGATATCAATTAATGTTTGGTTATGTTCAAAAATATATACATTGTAACCTTGACCTTTATCACTTATGATAGCGTATTGATCTTCTTTATTCATATTATTAAAAGCTTCTTCACCTATTTCATCTTTTAAATCATCAAACATTCTAACCAATCTACTTTCTATCATAGCTAAAGCAAAAAACGGCATCATAAAAGATGGCCATTCAGATTCTTTAATACCACTTCCTCTTAATAAATCAGCTGTTGCCCAAATTTTTGATTCGTATTGAAGTATATCCATTTATTTAATTCCTCTTTTCTCTTTATATTTTATTATTGTTTATTTTAATAATTTACCATGATATGATTTTAGTGTTTTATAACATATAACACAACTTTAAATAATAATGGATTTTATTATTGTAAATATTGATTGTGTATTTATTGTACGATATATAATGTAAATACCAAAAACGATTTTCCAAAATTGCTTCTATGCAACAAGGTAACCTCTTTGGATTTCTTGGTTTACGGCATTTTTAAGACTTGTTTTTGTAAGTTTTAAACCATGTCCATCTGATAATCGAATAACTTTGGGATAACCATCTGTACTTTCTATTTGAGTAATAATGCTTGATTTATCTTGTTTGCCTTTTCCTGAATGTGGTACAGACCCAAAAAGTATCAATCTATAGTTAGAATTATATTGTATTTTATTAAATGAATAGTTCTTCGCCTCATCATACCCAATGTGCAGTTCAACTCTATCTTTATCAATACCGTATTCTTTCAGGCAACCATAAATCTCCTTGTCTTTGATTTTCGCATCCCCAATTATTAGTATTTTACCTCCAGGATTAGTATCATATAGAGGAGGCTCTTCTTCACAAGGAAAGATGTCAAGCATCCCAACACTCGATAGATACGCTTTAAAATTATCATTTTTATAAGCTTTTTTTATTTCAGTATGAAGCCGATAGGAAGCATCAGTAATAATATCAAGCAACTTTTCATTTGTATCTTGCATTATATCACCCCCTCAAGTAACCTTGTTTTCTTATCTCGAATGATATCGCTTTGCCTCTGTAAAATTGTTAGTTCATCACTAAGATTCTCATACTCTTCAGCTATCAAATCTTGTTCTTCTCTTGGTATATTAGGTATTTGAATTGATTTTAAATCTTTAATACTAATACTTTTCATAGCTGCGCCCTTTGCAAATCTATTCAGCTGAGTCATTCCAATTTCACTTTGTAAAAATACTTGAGCAAATACAGAATTTATCTTTTCTTTATCTAACTCAATAAAATATAAATTCCCATTTGCAAGAACCTCTTCATCCTTATTAAGATGTACCATTGCCACTTTAAATGGCGAAATTTTTGAAATGATTAGATTCTTATCATTTATGCAATATTTTTTATACTTATTATCAATACTTGTTAAATTAGGTAGGCTTGAATCAACAACACCATCTTTAATATTCTGTAACATTAAATAGTGGTAATTTGTTTCTTCTGTACTAACAAGTTCATCTAACTCATTTGATTTAATCATTGATCCCCTATTAATTGATATACTCAGTTCTCCCAAAGGAATACCGTTTGCTGGTATGTTAGCGGCCCCTATATATCTTTGTGGATTTATAATAAATTCTTGCTGAGCAACTTCATCAATCTTCACTTTTTTGCTAATGGTACTATCACTATAATAGACTTCAATAATTTTTTCTACATCTTTTGATTCTAAAGAATTTTGTCTGCGACCTTCTGTGAATATTTCAGTAGCATCAACCATTCTTATTTCTTTATTATTTTGACTAAGAACCATCATTGTTAAAGGAATCATCGTTGACGATAAAAGTCGTGGTGGCAGTAAAATAATACCTTCAACAAAGCCATCTTCTACTAATTTCTGTCTAAATAATTCATCCGGTTTATTCCAAGTTCCAGCATTAGACATTAAAATGACTGTTTTACCCATCATTTTTGTATTGAGATGTGAAGCCATCCCAAATACCCAATCACCTGATACTGTTCTTTTGGCTTCTTTAAAATACTTTTTAAGTTTAGGATTCTGTTTAATATACATTTCTAACGCTGGAAATCTCATCCCTAACGGGTAATTTGAAAATACTTTGTTTGCTGACAATTTACTGTAATCCTGACTAATAATATTGCCTTGAATAATATTTATAGGTAACCCAGTTATAAAACAACGTAGGTTTGAAATTATTACATTATTAGTATCAATCTCAACACCATATATTTTTTTACATTTTGATTCCTGAGCTACTTTCGTTAAAAATGAAGATACACCAGATCCCATGTCAAGAATAACATCATCTTGGGTAAGAGATAACAAAGATATTGCTAAATTTGAAATACCTTCTGGTGTATAATTAATATCTGATTTTGAAAACTGTTTTAGTTCTGAAAATAGAGCTGCAGCTTTTAAAGTATCCACATCAAACTTCTTTGAAAAATCCTCAATCTGCTTACTGTATTTTTTTTCTACTTTTTTTAAAAATGATAATGTAGCTTCATTATCAACATGTTTTTCTATATAACCAATGGTATCCATACTATTCTGTCTTTCTTTCATTACATACGCTAATGTAGAGGCC
>JBGUER010000166.1:0-6511 GCA_041821285.1 Clostridiaceae bacterium | reverse complement strand
TCTTCCTGATAACCTATATTCCCATCAGACAAAATAATCTTTATTACTTTTGTCCCTTTTCTTGTAAAATCCAAAATTTCAAAATTACTTAATACATTAAATGAATCTGTAAAAAATATTAACGTATCCAGCTGCTCTATATATGAACACCACTTAGTTACAATACCTTCACTAGATTTCAACTCATGAATTTTTATTCCGTATCGTTTTGATAATATTTCAATTAACTTTTTAGCATATTTTTCTTTCATTTTGTTCACCATTATTTCTCCAGCATATCCATAAGTTCATTGAACCTGTCTATAGTATCTTTTATAGGTTTTTCTTTTGTCATATCTACGCCAGCTGCTTTTAATATATTTATAGGATAATCAGAAGAACCACTTTTTAAAAATTTAAAATATTTTTCTAATGCGCCCTCTTCCTTATTTAATATCATCTTAGAAAAAGAATATGCAGCTGAATATCCTGTAGCATACTGATATACATAAAAATCTCTATAGAAATGAGGAATTCTAGCCCATTCCATAGCTATTTCTTCATCCATAATAATATCTTCTCCAAAATATTTTTTATTTAAATTAAAATAAAATTCTGATAAGGATTCTGAATTTAAAGGTATATTATTCTCTATACTTTTATGAGTAAACAATTCAAATTCAGCAAACATTATTTGTCTAAAAACAGTAGTTCTGATACTTTCTAATTCCTGATTTATTAAGTATAATCTTCTTTTATCATCTTTTTCATTTTCTATTAAATATTTTATTAATAAATTTTCATTAGTAGTAGATGCTACTTCGGCGCAAAACAATGTATAGTCTGAGTATATATATGGTTGAGTTAATACAGAATAATAGGTATGAATAGAATGACCCATTTCATGTGCTAGTGTAGAAATACTATTTATATCTTCATTATAGTTTAAAAGCACATACGGACTTGTATCATAACAACCTGATGAATATGCTCCTGATCTTTTCCCTTTATTTTCATAAACATCAATCCATCCATTGTTTATTCCTTTATTAAATATCTTATTATATTCTACACCTAAAGGGTTTAATGCCTTTTCAGCAATATTTACTCCTTCTTCAAAAGATATATGAATTTTAGGAAGATCAACTACAGGAGTATATAAATCATACATATGAATTTCTTCAAGATTTAATAATCTTTTTTTTATTTTCACGTATCTATGAAGTGAATCCAAATTTTCATTTATTGTTTTTACAGCATTTTCATATACTTCTAAAGGAATATTATTAGGCTCTAATGAGGCTGCAAGTGAGGATTTATAGTTTCTTGACTTTGCATTAAAAACAAAATTTTTAACAGAGGATGTTAATGTAGTGGCATATGTATTTTTGAAATTTCTATATGTTCCAAAAATAGCATTAAAAGCCTCTTCTCGTACTCTCCTATCTTTTGATTTAATATACTTTGAATAACTACTTTCAGAAATTTCTACTTCTTCTCCATTTTCATCTTTTATCTTAGGAAATTTTAAATCCGCATGAGAAAGCATTCCAAATATATTTGATGGTGCTTCTAATAAATCTGACATAGATGCTAACATTTCTTCTTTTTCCTTTGATAATATATGAGATTTCATTTTCCTTATATCTTGTAAGAAAAATTCATAATCATTCAATCTTTTATCTTTTAATATATTAGAATATTCTTCTTCTGAAAGCTCTAAAATTTCCGGTACAAAATATGATAAATATCCAGATATCTCTGCTGTTTTTCCACTTATCTTTTGCAAAACAAGCTGATACTCACCATTTCTAGTATCTTCATCACTTTTCAAATTAGCATAAACATAAAGTTTTTCATTTAATCTTAAAATATTTTCTCTTAAATTTAAAAATTTTATAATATTTTCTGCACTATTTAACTTGCCTTTATATTCCTTTATTTTTAATGACTCTTTATCTAATTTCTCATAATCTTTTTCCCATAGTTTATTGTTCTCGTATATTTTTTCAACTTTCCATTTATATTTACTTGAAATATCCTTTCTATCTTTCATATTGCTATCCCTCCTATTTATAGTCTTCTTCTTTGCCTTTTATATTTTCAAAGACTTTATCCATTTCTTCTTTAATAAGAAAACAAATATCATTTAATATTTCTCTCATTTCTTCATGCTCTTCATTGAAAGAAAATTTAACTAAATAGGTAGGATTATATTCCTCTTCTATTTCTTCAATCTCTAATCCTTTTTCTATAAAACTTCCCATATTAAATAGGTCAAATATAGCTGAATATTCCCATTCAAGAACATCTTTAATTGTATCAAAATATAAATTTATTTTTTCTCCATCATAAAATAATTTGTTTATATATTCAGCACCCTCAGAAACTTGATAGCTGCCTAATTCCTTTGTTAAAAATTTAGTTTCTTTGTCTCTTTCCATTAAAACCAAAGCTGAAAAATCCATAAAATACCTCCTACTCTATTTTAAACTATTATATATAACATTTAAATCATATTCCATATTTGTAAGATAATCATTTTCATTATCTTTATTTCCCATAGTATATATTTTCTTTGTTTTCGCACCAACTTCTCTAGCTAAAGTTTCCGAAACATCAGGACTAACTAAACTTTCCACAAATATTGTTTTTATATTTTTTTCTCTACAAAAATCAACTAGATTTTTTAATTTAGAAGGTGTAGGTTCCCCTTCTGCAAAAACATCTTCTACACTTTGCTGGTTTAAATTAAAATCCCTACATAAATAACCAAAAGCTGCATGACCAGTAATAAAATCTTTATTATTAATATCTTTAAATTTTTCATAGTATTCATTATAAAGATTATCCATTTTTAATATAGTATCATTATAATTTTTTTCGTAATAATCCTTATTTTTAACGTCTACTAAAACAAGTGCCTCTAATATATTTTTACATTCTATTTTTGCATTTTTTATAGATAACCAAATATGCGGATCGTAACTACCACCAACCTTTATAGTCTCTATATTATCTGAAGCATTTACTATAACAAGTTCTTCATTATCTACAGAATTTATTATATCTTGTGCAAAACTTTCTAAACCTAAACCATTATATATATATACATCTGCTTCATTAACCTTTCTCATATCAGATATCTTGGGTTCATAATCATGAGGTTCTGCACCTTCTGGTATTATAACACTAATATTGACTTTATCTCCACCAATATATGTGCAAAATCCCTCAAGCGCATAAAAACTAACTACTATTTTTACATTATCATTATCATTTATATTTGTAGTTTTACCACAACCTGAAAAAATAATAGTAATAATCACAATAAACACAATAAAATATTTTTTCATTTCAGCCTCCTTATTGCAAATCATTTGCATATAGGTTTATAATATAACTATATGTAAATCGTGTCAATATAAAGGAGTGCAATATGATTGAAATAAATAATCTTAATTTTTCTTATGCTAAAAATAAAGAAAAAACAATAAACAATTTAAATTTCAAAGTTGCAGATAATTTTTACTTATCTATAATAGGTGAAAATGGTAGTGGTAAAAGTACTCTAGTTAAACTAATCCTAGGTATTTTAAAATCACCTAAAGGTTCGATTAAAGTTGATACAACTAATATAGGTTATGTGCCACAAAGACTAGACAATTTTAATTCTAAATTTCCTATTACTGTTCTAGAAATGTTAAATTGCCATATGAAAGCAAAAAAAATTAAAATTCCTAATGAAATAGAAAGAAGTTTAAATTTAGTTTCTATGAATTCTTGCAAAAATTCATTAATAGGAAATCTATCTGGGGGACAAATTCAAAAGATTTTTATAGCAAGAGCTTTAATTGGGAATCCTAAACTTTTAATACTGGATGAACCAACTACAGGAATAGATGAAAAAACGCAAGAAGATATTTTAAATATACTTTCTGATTTAAATAAATCTGGTACTACAATAATAACAGTTGAACACAATATAACAAGAGCTTATTCTCAATCCTCCCACATTCTTAAACTACAACAAGGAAAAGGTTCTTTATTTGAAACCTCAACTTTTATAAAAAATATGGGGGAAAATTATGCTACAATATAGCTTTATGAGAAACGCCTTAATGGCAGGTTTAATGGTTTCAATTTTATGTCCTATGATTGGAATGTTTGTGGTACTAAAACGATATTCAATGCTTGGAGATACATTATCTCATACTTCCTTAGCAGGTCTTGCACTTGGATTGGTGTTTGGATTCAACCCACTTATCTCTGCATTTATATTTACATCTTTATGCGGACTTGTAATAGAATCCCTAAGAAATAATTACAAAAAGTATGAAGAACTTATTATGGTTATTATACTCACACTTGGACTTGGTATTGGAATAACACTAATAAGCTCTGGCCTTGCTAATGCAAATATAAATTCTTATTTGTTCGGAAGCATATTAACTGTTACTATTAAAGAAATATACACAATATTTATTTTAAGTATTGTATCAATAATAACTTTATTAATTTTATACAATAAACTAATCTACATAACCTTTGATGAAGAAGGAGCTAAAATAACTGGAATAAAAGTTAAATTAATAAATTATATTTTTATGTTCCTTGTAGGTGCAACAATATCCGTTTCACTTAAAATAATGGGTATGCTTGTTATATCTTCTATGATTACTGTGCCTGTTGCCACTGCTATGCAACTTAATAAAAGTTTTAAAAAAACATTACTCTTCTCTATATTATTTGGGATGATAGATACACTGGGAGGTTTAATCTTATCTGTTTATTTAGATGCAGCTTCTGGTGGACTTATTGCTATAACCTCTGTTTCTGTTTTACTAATAGTTTTAATTTATAAAAAGGTGACAAATATATAAATTATTTGTCACCTTTTTTTTTACTACATTCTTCGCATACACCATCTATTATGTATTCATGCTCCATCATAGTAAACCCTGTTTTGCTTTTTATGTATTCTTTTACTTGAATCATAGGACAATCTATTTCAATTTCTCTATCACATAAAGAACATCTTAAAATATGTTTATGTTTAGTATCTTTTATTTTAAAACAAAATTTATTATCATCAAGATTTAATTTTATCACTATATTTTTTTCTTCAAACATTTCAAGTGTCCTATATATAGTTGACAAATCATATAAGCCTTCAAGTTCTTTATATATTTCCTCAGCAGTTAAGGGATTATTCGCTTTAATCAATTTTTCTAAAATACTAAGCCTTGCCTTTGTTATCTTAATTTTATTTTCTTTTAAATAATTCTTCATATCCATAAAATCATCCCATGCTTTTTATTCTATTATACCACACACAAAATCCAATATATTAATTAAATTATATAAATATCATCTTAAGACCAAATAAAATAAGAATAATTCCTCCTAAATAATCTGCATATTTTCCTATAAACTCTATTTTTCTTAAATATTTTGTTATATAAAATCCAATGCTAGATATTATTAAGGTAATAAAACCAATAAATAAAGTTTGTTCAAAAATTAATATATTACTATTAATATTATTTAATGCTGTGAATCCTACTACCATAGCATCTATACTTACTGATATTCCTAATATAAAATGCATACCTTTCTTAACTAAAATACATTCCCCTTGATTTTTCATTCCTTCTCTAAACATAATAATTCCCACTATTGTTATTATTAGCCCACCTATTATTTTAGGCACAGATACTATATAAAGATTAAACATAAATCCTGCATAGGCACCTGCTAGTGAAAATAAAAACTGGAAAAATCCAAAAGATAAAGCAAACTTAGCTTTATTTTTATTATCTATTTGATTGTTTAATCCTATACATAAAGATACCCCTAAAGCATCTAAAGATAACGCTACTGCAATTAAAAACAAAGATAATATATCCATATTTACCTCCTACAATATTAATAAAATCAACGGTATAGTTATAGCAGATAACACTGTTGAAATAAGTACACATTTTGATGCAAAACTAGCATTTTTCCCAAATTTTTCAGCAAAAACAGTAGTATTTGCAGCCGCTGGCATAGCTGTTATTATAACAGCTATGCCTATTACCAAATCAGATAAATTTAATAATTTCATTACGAATAATACTATTAACGGTAGTAAAATAAGCCTTACAAATGAACTATAATAAACATCTTTCCCATTCACCATATCTTTAAACTTCATCTTAGACAAAGATGAACCTATTATTAACATAGATAGAGGAATTGTTGTAGAACCCACTAAATCTAAAGCATTAAACAAATTGCTAGGTATTTTAATGGAAAACATAAACATTATAAGACCTAATATTACAGCTATTATTCCAGGATTATAGATCACTTTTTTAATGTTTTTATACTCATTTTCTCCTGTAAATAAAGCTAATCCATATGTCCAAATCAATATATTAAATGTAATATTAAATATAGCTGCATAAAAAACACCAATATCTCCATAAATACTACTTACTATAGGATACCCCATAAATCCACAATTAGAAAATACAGCAGTAAATCT
>JBGUER010000165.1:0-6517 GCA_041821285.1 Clostridiaceae bacterium | reverse complement strand
TGAAGAGGGTAGATTACCTGTTGTATACCTTTTGCACGGTTATACAGATGATCATACAACTTGGTGCAAAAATACAAAGATTGAATTGTATGCTCAGGAATATCAAGTGGCTGTAGTTATGCCTGATGCAGGTAAATCACTTTATACAGATATGGCATATGGGGACGCATATTTTACTTATATAACAAAAGAAGTTCCAGAATATGTAACTAAATGGTTCCCTATCTCGAGAAAAAAAGAATATAATTTTTTGGCAGGAAACTCTATGGGTGGATATGGTGCTATGAAATTCGGATTGAATTATCCTGAACGTTTTAATGCAGTTGCATCATTTTCTTCTGCGTTGGTGGTATCACAAATGGCACAGTTTGCAACTATGGAAATGCCTGCAAACTTTCCAGATTTTATGAAGCATCTTTTAAATGATGTAAAGTTCATTTTTAATGATTTATCCGATATAGCAAATTGTGAAAATGATCCTTGTTGGTTGGTAAAGAATAATATAGAACAAGGTAAAAAACTTCCAAGGCTTTATTTAAGTTGCGGAACTAATGACTTTATTTATCCTTTTACAAAAGGATTTAAAGATTTTTTGTCACAGCTTTCAGTTGAGTGTGAATATTCTGAAGAACCAGAAACTCATAATTGGAGATACTGGGATCGCCAGTTAGATAGTTTCCTTAAATGGGCAATAAAGAAATAATATAAAATACATAAAAATTTAGGGTGAAAGGTAAAATTATGAAAAGAGTAAAAACAAATAAATGGATTCAATTGTTAATTCTTGCAATAGGGGCAGGAGCTATATATCAGCTTCCATATTTACGTTATGCATTTTATTCTCAATTACAGGAAGCGTTGTCACTTAATAATTTTCAATACGGATTAACACTATCAGTATACGGTGTAGTTGCTATGATTTGCTATTTTCCAGGCGGATATATAGCAGATAGATTTTCCCCTAAGAAACTGATTGCTTTTTCACTAATAAGTACGGGACTTACAGGATTTTTATTTGCTTTATTTCCAAGTTATTTATGGACATTGGTATTACATGGTGTATGGGGTGTTACAACAATACTTACTTATTGGGCTGCGTTACTTAAGATAACAAGAACTTTAGGGAATGAAAAAGAGCAAGGTAGATTGTTTGGTATTTTAGAAGGTGCAAGAGGATTGTTTTCTGCATTAGGTGCATTTGCATTGCTAGCAGTGTTAACAAATATTGGTTCAAATATTTATGGAATGGCTGTAATTATAAGAATCATGTCATGGGTTCAAATTGGGGTTGGTATAGCCACATTCATATTTATTCGTGATCCAGAGCAGAAAAAGGAAGAAGCACCTAAGTTTAAGGATATAGGTAAGATTATTAATAGAAAAGATGTATGGATGATTTGTGGAGTTATTTTTAGTGCTTACTCTGTTTATGCGGCTTTGACATATGTAGCACCATTTTTACAAGATGTATATGGAGTTACAGAGACGTTTGCAACATCTATAAATATCATTCAGCGTAATGTTATGATGTTTATAGGAGGTGTATTAGGTGGTGTTGTTGCAGACAAAATTGGGTCAAGAAGCAAGGTTATGCTAGTAAGTTATATATTATTGGTTGTAACAATATTATTATTTATTATATTACCGCCGTCATCAAGTCTTATTACACTAGCAATAGCAATTATTCTGTTGATGGCAACTTCTGTGTATGTACTACGTGGATTGTATTTTTCACTTACAAGTGAACTAAAAATTCCAATAAGCATTACAGGAACTGTTGTAGGTTTTACATCTTTAGTAGGATTTTTACCTGATGTATTTATATATCCTATCATTGGGAGATTTCTTGACACATATCCTGGTAATCAAGGATATGTTTATATGTATATATTGTTGTTTGCATTGTCTGCCACTGGATTATTTATTATGTTTAGAGTAATACATTATTTAAAGAAAAAAGACTTTTAGATTAAGATAGATTATAAGTTAATCATCTATTTGGAGCATATTTTAAGAAATATTCCTACTAATTTAGATTTAAAAGAAGTGCACATCCTTTCTTGTGCCCATGGTATTGACATAGGTCCAGGATAGAATTTGATACACAATTGAGCTTGATGAAAGGTGCGCTGATGTTATTTTAAAGAAAAATAAAACAGGCATGAACTTTTATATTCTTGCCTGTAATTTAATTTTAATTTTAACTTTTTTATTTACTTATTAATAATAAACTGTAACATTAGTCATGTCTATAAATATTATAATAAAGAAAACATTTTAATATTTAGGAGTTAAAAAATGAAGAATTGTTCTTATGAAATGCCACTGATACAAAACAATCAATTCCTACCATACACAATCCAAGTAGAACCTTATTTTACAGAAAGATTATGTGAAATGGTAGGCCAAGTATTACTTATTGAAACCATTAGAGGAAATCTTCAGGGGGTACTTGTAGATGTAAAGTCTGACCACGTGGTTATAAAATCCTACGATAGTGATACTATGTTTTATGTTCGCTTGAAACAAATTGTTCAAGTAATGACACTATGATAGCCGCCACAAATTGCCTTTCTATGCGTCAGCCATTTTCTAGAATGAATACAGGGAACGTAGGAGACAACTGAAAGTTAGCTCCTTGTTATAAATCTAGTTTGGTACTTTCACACATTAGATTACGACTATGCTGGGCGCACATAAAGACAAAACAATTAGCCGTAAAAGCTAGTGGTTTTGTTTGATTTCTAATTCAATAATTATTATCTTCCTGGTCTACTTCCTCCAGGAATAGCATTTGTGTTACCGGCACTTGTACCATTACCTTGCCCGTTATTAGTACTAGGAATTTTTCCTGAAAGCTGCTGAGTTACATTTTCTACTCTTTTTTCAATAAAGCTTGTTAAACTTAAAGAATTTCCTTGGTCCTGGAATAAAGCTGTTTCAAAATCTTGGTAAGAATAGAAAGCAGTTGAATCTTCTTCAACGTAATCCTTTATCATATTATAAACAGATTCGATTTTGTCATTTATAGTGTCTTCTGATAAATAACCCTCTGATAGAATTTGGAGATATTCATATGGGCAGCACCCTCGGGGGTGCTTACAAAAAAATTTTGAAGAGGGGCGAAAGGAGTTTTTGCTTGCTATTAGTTTTTCCCGAACAGAATCAGGTTGAAAGAAGAAAATGGTACCACCGGGCTTAACTTTGTCACTGTAACTATTATATTGTTTTTTGTACGTTATACCAGTTTTATTAATATTTCATTTTTTATTTAAAGCTCTTTATTTCTCTGTTGAAGAGCGTTATACTCTTTCATAGAGATTGTTTCTGTAGGAGAAACTTTAAGTATAGATAGATTCTTAACCTATCCTGGAATAGTAGATTTTGAAGCATCATACTTATGTTCTAATTGAGGAAATGAATTATAGTACCGTATTAAATCCCTTTAACAATAACGAACCTTCAGAGGTAGAAATAAAAGATTTCAAAAACTTCTAGAGACAGAAGATATAACTCTGGGCGAAGTGGGCATATGGAATAACCCGATACATAAAGATCCTAACAAAAGGCTGTAGCAATTGAACAATGTAAAGAGAAACTAAGACTAGCGGACCGTTTAGGTGCTAATTGCTGTGCAAATATATCCGGAGCAAAAGGTGATGTGTGGGATGGTTTAAATATAGATAATTACAGTGAAGAAACTTATAAGGAACTTGTTTCAACTATACAAAAAATCATTGATGATGTTAAACCACAGCATACCTTCTATACAATAGAATGTATGCCTTGGATAGTAAGGAGCTTTCTTCTAGTTGCTCTAATCACACTGGGGGGGAGTTTTAGTTTGTTAATTATTTGAAATAATATATAGGAGTGTAGAATAACATGGAAGAATATTTATATAAGTATGAGACCCATTGCCACACTAAAGAGGTTAGCAGGTGTGGAGATAGTCATGTTATAGAACTTATAGATGAGTACGTAAAAGCAGGATATGCTGGTATTGTAATAACAGACCATTTTTTTAATGGAAATTGTGGCATAGATGATGAATTAGATTGGAAAATCAAAGTTGAAAAATTCGTTAAGCCTTATTATACTGCTATAGAACATGCTAAGAGATATGATGGTTTTTCAGTATTTTTTGGGTGGGAATATAATTATAAAGGAACTGAATTTCTGACATATGGTTTAGACGAAAACTTCCTATATAATAATCCAACTCTATTATCATGGTCAACCAAAAGGTATCTTAATGAAGTTCACAAAGCAGGTGGATTTATTATACACGCACATCCTTTTAGAAGAAGAGCATACATAAAAAAACTTCGCTTTTATCCTAACTATATTGATGCTGTTGAAGTAGCAAATGGAGGTAATTATCGTGATCGTGATTTTGAGGTGGATGATTTAGCGGAAAACTATGCTAAAGAGTTAGGTTTGCCAGGAACTAGAGGAACTGACTGTCATAATGTAAAACATATCAATGGCCAAGGAATAGTTCTAAATAAAAGAATAAAAACTTTTGAAGAATTGATTTTAGCTATTAGAGAAAAAGATTTTAGATAGATTACATGTAAAACTTTTCACTCCATTCTATAAAATTCAATAACATAAGAGCAGATATGAAGAAAAAACCACTAGCTGTCAAAGCTAGTGGTTTTGTTTAATATTTAATTCAATAATTACTATCGTCCTGGTCTATTTCCTCCAGGAAGAGCGTTTGTGTTACCGACACCGGAACCATTACCTTGCCCGTTATTAGTACTAGGAATTTCTCCTGAAAGCTGCTGAGTTACATTTTCTACTCTTTTTTCAATAAAGCTTGTTAAACTTAAAGAATTTCCTTGATCCTGGAATAAAGCTGTTTCAAAATCTTGGTAAGAATAGAAAGCAGTTGGATCCTCTTCAACGTAATCCTTTATCATAGTATAAACAGATTCGATTTTGTCATTTATAGTGTCTTCTGACAAATAGCCTTCTGATAGAATTTGGAGATATTCATGATACTTCTCTACATATTCTTCATTTTCAAATATTGCCTCTACTAATGGATAGTTTGACATTGCACCTGATACAGGCTCATCAATTAAATGTTGTGTTGCTTCTTCATCAGAAGAAGCTGACCTAGAAAATCCATTAAATATCTCATTTAAATCCCAAGCAATCCATTCAAATACTCCATCATTATTGTAAAGATAATAGTTATGGAACATTCCTCCTTGATAGCTATCATAATTGATAGTCATTGTACTAACAGCTAGATACTTTAGATAAGAATCTACATTAAATAATGAATCTAAATTTTCACCAGAATCTATTGCTTTTATTAGGTCTACTAAAGCTGCATTATCGTATTCGTCCATATCGTCAGGTGCCATTCCTGTATAGTCCATACCATCATCAGAAATATATGATAAATCTGAGCCAGTGCCTTGTTCTGGTTTGTATAATTCGCCAGAATCATTTCCAAAGTTTTCTTCTAAAAATGAATTATTAACTTGTTCTACTGCTAAATATAAACCAAAATATTCTCCATTTATAGATAAGGAAACATAGGTAGTTCTAGAGGAGACAGCATCTAAATCCTCAAGCATTTCATAGCCTATATACTCAGCCATCATTGTTGGATCTTTGTAGATATTATTAAGATTGATTTTAGTTACTCCTAAAAAATCTTGATCATCCTCATAATAATTGAAGTCAATTTTGAAACTATATCTATCACTGGTACTTTTAGCTACTGAACTTAAACTAGAGTTACCTTTTGGTCTAATTGCTATGCTATCGAAGGTATACCCATTATAGGTTATATTAGCCATAACATATTCTTCGTCAGTAGCGTTGTTAAGCATTTCTTGGTAGACATCTTCATCAATTTCTATATTTGCATCTACAACTTCATCATGAGGGAAAATAACACTTTCAACACTTGCATTTTCATCATTTGGTGATGAATTTTCCGTAGTAGATTCTGTTTCAGTTGTTGATTCCGTTGTCTGATTTATTTCTGTATTTGTATTAGTAGCGCTATTACTTGAGCAACCTACACTTATGAAAGCTGTTAACAATGCAATTATTAATATTAATGAGTATACAGTTTTTTTCTTTGAAATAACCATTTTTCATTTCTCCTTTTTTATTATAGATTGTTTCTTAGAATATTATTGATATTAATACTATTGTTTATAAGATAATGTAGCATTTATTATTTAAATTTATCTTATCTCTATAATAAAGCATAGACCTTAAATTAAACTTAAAGGATTTGAACTTGAGAGCTTGAATGATTTGGAAGTTGGATTTTGGTTGTAAAAAACAAACAGATAATGAGACAAAAAAAGTTTTGTTAGAGTTAGATTGCTAAGGAAACCTTATGAATATTGAGAAAAATAAGTTTTATTAAAGGATATACATTATTTTTGTCGAATATAAAGCATAAAAGTATAATTACATTTATTTGTGTATAAATTAATTTTAATTATTATATTAAACATATAAAAACTGTAGAAATATT